>JAUXUB010000021.1 GCA_030680955.1 bacterium
GAGCCAAGGTGATTACTTCAGAGATAGATATTTTCAATTTACGACCAGTAGTATTTTCATATTTAGATAATTTGAGTTTTTCATAAAGAAAACTTACTTTATTCTTCAAGGTTTGGTATACTTGAAGTGTCTTCATAATGGGAGTCGGGGTTCTTTATTTCAAAGAGCCACGACTTCTATAATAATAGCTTATTCTATATAAAAAAGGAAGTTTCGTAATTCACAGTATCCTATTATTTCCTGGATTGCCGCAGGCTTCGCCCTCGCAATGACAAAAGTCTTATAGGAAGTGGTCAATTGGGGATGGTATAATCTCCGCTAAATATCTTTATAAACAACATACCAACATTCTCAAGAATGTTGGTATGTTGTTCGGCAGAAATTCAGAATCAATTTGCTGATTTTAGGATTTTACTCTTCCCAGTTTAAAGTAAGGAAGTGTGATGCGCAACTTATACAAGGGTCATAGGCACGAATAAGTTTTTCTATTTCAAATTTAATTTCATCTTTCGATGTCTTTTTTTCTAATAGGTCATTTACTAAAACACCTATGTCGGTTTCTATATTAATTTGGTTCTGCCCCGTCGGTACAATAATCTCACCTTCTTTTACAATACCGTCAGCACCAAGAACTATTTTGTGATAGAGCGTACCGCGTGGCGCCTCTATTACTCCAATTCCTACGGCATCCCTAAATGGCGCTTTTATTACTGGCTCTGGTTTAAATTCATTTTGGTTTAGTATGTCTAGGGACTCATCCACAGAATGCAAAATTTCAATTGCTTGGGCAAGATTATTCATATAAACATTAGTAGATGGGAAAAGATTTAATGTATCTCCCAATGTTTTCTTTGTTCGCTCATTTAAATTATCTTTTGCTAAATTCATACGAGCAAGTGAACCAACCATATAAGATTTGCCTGCATACTTATATGCTGAAGCTTGTGAGTAGGGGACTACGACGTGCTCTAGATGACTTCTAAAATCTTTTTCTTCAATGCATTCATTCTCGCTTGTTCTTATACATCCTGTTAAAAATCCATACCTTTCTGGTACAAGAGCCATAAAACTTGCCTGTCTATCAAACTTCCAAGGAATATTTTTAAATAGTTCTATGGTGCGGAGTACCGCAGGTCTTATTTCTTCTAGTTTCTTTTTTGCTTCCTCTATTCCAGCTTTATCCGGAAAATGAATGAAACCACCAATTGTTGGGTATGGCGCATGAACAGAGCGACCTGCAATTAGTATTGAAAGAAAATTACCAACAGCTTTAATATCAAAAGCATCGTGCAAGATATTGTGCTCTTCCGGAATATTTTCATCAAAATCTAAAAATGAATCTTTTTTGTAAGCATCTGGCAGAACAAACAAATAAAGATGCAATGCATGATCACGAATGTTTAAGCCGTACATAGTAAGATTTCTAAGTAGCATTGTTTGCTTTGATGGCGTAATGCCAAGAGCGCTCTCACAGGCCTCTAAATCGGCCATAATATGGGCATTAGAGCACGTTCCACAAATACGTGCGAGTAATTGTGGTATAGCCGCAATAGGTTTCCCCTTCATTGCCTCTGTATAAAATCTTTTCGACTCAACAAGTGCAAATTCCACTTTTTCTGCTTTTCCGTCTACTACTTTAACGTTTAACGAGCAGTCTCCTTCGATTTTTGTAAGTTGATCAATTGTAATGTCGTCTACTTGGTGCATATTTTTTAGCGTTAATTTTATTTAAAAATATCTTGAGCGAGCCAGGGAGTCGACCGCGTGTCGCTTAAGCTTTAGCGGTGGCGCAAGGATTACTAATTTTATTTAAATCCAATATTGTGTCATCCGATAACCAAAAGCAAAAACATAATATTTGGGTTATCGGATGACAAGACAACTCACTTACGCACTGATTCCAATTTCTTTAGCTAATTCAGCTCGACGAGCTAATATTAATGCTGTTGCTTTTGTAACAAAATCACTTGGATCCATTGGGCAACCGGGAACTTCAGCATCTACTTTTACTACTTCAGATACCTTTAACACTTTTGGAAGAGAACCAAACTTATCTACAAGCGGTTGGATATTTGCTTTTTGTTCCACGTTAAAATAATTTCGTTGAGCTGATGGCATTCCGGTGCAAGCGCAAGCGCCAACCGCAACTAATTTATTTGCAAGTTTTCTTACTTCAGTAAGTTTTTCAACATGTTTAGGAGACGCGATTGCTCCTTCAATAAAAGCAATATCAAAATCTTCCATTACATTTTTTGTGCGGAGTACTCTTGCATTTGTAATTTCTATTAACTTTTTCCACTCAAGCCAATGGTCATTTAATAATTCGCTAAAAACTATTACATTGTCTTCACAACACGAAAAGGAAAACCATGCGACTTTCAATTTTCTAATTTGCGGTTCTGTTGTCATATATATTTATCCCGTTAGAGATAGGTCATCGAAGATGACCGTAGATTAATTATATTGTTTAAATAACGACGTTTTATTATCAACAATGGAATTGGCATATATTTTATTTAGTTATCTCTAACGGGATTTATCCCTTACATAACTTATTATGTGAGGGATTTATTAATTAATTATTAATATTTTGGTTTTTTGATTTTATTTTATCAACAATTTTACCAATAAAGAAACCAGTTATTGGAAATATTAATATAGACACTATTACGGCAATAATTGAAGATCCATTCATTCCCAGACCTGTAAAACGACTAATTAACCCAGCGAGTCCAAATACCAAAATAAATATTGGTTCGAAATAATTTTCGTAAGGGTTACAGCCGGCTTTAAATAGATCAAACACATGGAAAGGTATCTTAATACAGTAAGCTAAAAACAATATCGTGCTTATAATTATTATAATTCCAGCCACTAATCCAATTATCAACCCTTTTTTTGTGTAACTATAATTTTTAAAACTAGCTAACATATATTTAATTATTAATAGTATTTGTTTTATTTAATTGATTATTATTTATTTTATCTCTTCGCCAACCAATCAGAAGTCCAATAAGCCCACTAATTATCATCAAACTTAAAACTGGAAACAATGAGAGGAAAAAGAAAGATGATGGAATTGTAAAATAATCTGCCGGGATAATAATCATTAGGGTCTTAAATATTCTTACGGCAGAAATGTTGCATATTCCAATTTCGTATTTTTCTTCATACGAATTTAATCCACAGTAGTATATGCCAGTAAATACAATATAACCAACTATTAAGCCTATAAATAAGCCATATATGAAGTTTTTCTTAATATAGCTTAAATTCTTCCATTTCATATATCCAATTATTATTAGATCTTTAAATGTTTGATTTTTTGATTTTGTTATTGATACAAATCTTCCTATTAATCCGCCAATTAAAGTTATTGCAAAAATCCATGATGCAAAGTATATAGTATAGAAACGAAATAGATCGATTACCCTGATAGCAATTCCGAAATCAAAAAGACAATCAACGCCAAGCAAACTCATTGTACGATCACAATAAGGATGTGATTGGGCATAAATGAATGCAAAAAATAAAGAAGAGACTATCCCTAAAACAAAGCTAATGATTGCTCCAATAAATGAGTATTTAAAATTTTTCCAGTTCATATGCCTATTTTAGTAATTGATCCCATTAGAGCTCGCGGACGCGCTGTGCGTCCTATCTCTAACGGGACGAGTTTGCTAAATTAATACTTAATTGTGTATGTCTTTCTAAATATTTTTTTTGTTCGGGAGTTATTATTTCACAAGGTAAATCCCAATGTATAGATATTATATCACCAATTTTAACGTCTATCATATAGTCATCATTTAATTTTCGTATCAATTTTTTTTCTATTTCTCCTCCAAGTTGCAAAATACCATTTGGATTCATAAGAAGAGGCTCGGTTTTTACTTTTATGGAAGGGCCATCAACTGAAACAACCTTACCCCAACTAATCCGACATTTATCCATGCTATCTAGTGTGTGATAACTAGTATCATTCCCAGTTCGTTTCCAAATGTTAAAAACATGGAAAGAATGGTGCATTTTTGCGCCGGCATCAATCTTATTTTCTACCCGGGCGAACTCATTTTTTTTAAGAGTCTTATTAACTTTTAAACTGTCTTTAAGGTGAGAGTAAATTTGTTTCTTGCTTATAGTATCTAGTAATTTATTTCCAATCCAATATGCTTCCACGACGCTGTTATCAAACGGATCTCGAATATTATTTGCGTCGGCAATATTTTTTAGATAGGGGAACATTGTCTGAAATTTACGCAGTAGTGATTTTAAGCCTTCGTCTGTTGCGCCATTCACCATGTAGGCAAATATTTCACTATTAGCATCTGGTCCACACAAATGCAATCTATTTGGACCAAATGCATATTTTGTTGAGCGTAAAACTCCGTCCATAAATTTAGTCTGTCGCCACTTCCTCCAATAATGCTGGTGAAAGTGAGGTGAAGTATCTATTAGCTTTAAGAATAACTACTCCAGAAACAGCAAACACTAGAGCAAACAAAAATCCTGCGGGTAATTTACCGGACGTAAATGTGTAATTTAAAATTATCGTAATTGGAGTTGCTATTACTAAAACTGAAGTTGCGTATGTTGCAGAAGCGTATTTTATTGCTGAATAAAATGTTGTGATGTAGGCAAAAAGAAACACGGATGAAACCGCAATCCAAAATAATTGCGCGCTAGATGTTGGAATAATCTGCGAAACTGTTCCTTGTGTAGCTAAGTAACCCATTAAAAATATTGAACCGAAAAACATTCGCGCCCAAGCGGCAGTCATAGCAGAAATATTTTTCATTAATTTTTGAACGTAGAGCGTTTCAACTGACCACATAAGAGCAGCTATTAAAACCAAAAATTCGCCGTAACCAAATTGAATTTTTGCTGGTATCCCAAGGAGTACAACGCTAAGCAACATTACACCAAGCGCCATAAGTTGAGCTCTGCCAATTTTTTCTTTCAATAAACTAAATGCTAGAATAGCAACCCAAACAAATAATGTTTTTTGAATAAATGCGGCATTTACGGCTGGAATAAGTGTCAAACCTTTAAAGAATAAAAGAAAGGGGATTGAGCCACCAAGAAGACCAAGAAAAGCAAGTTTATACCAGTCTTTTTTGTTTAGCTTTAGAAGATTAGCTCTATTGAATCCCAAAACTATTACAGACAGCATTAGTGCAACAAAAATATTTTTTGCCGACGTGAAAACAGACGAATTTTTCCAAAAATCTACTGCGAATTTATTTAGAAAAACAGAGAAACCACTTATAATTGCAGTAATTATTGCGATATTTATTCCTTTATTTAAGTTAGTCATATGGTATTTTTCATTAGACATTTGTAAAATAATATAGATACAGATTATTATCTGAGCTTGTCGAAGATACACCTTGCTATTATATTTTTCCGTCTTTGCGAGGGTAATCCCGAAGCAATCTATCAATCTATTTAGATTATACTGGATTGCTTCGCTCCGCTCGCAAAGACAGAATTTTACCCTTCGACAAGCTCAGGGAATAAAATTTTAGTGTAATCATTTTTAAAGTTGACATTAAATTATTAATTTTTTCATTTCATTAGACCCTTAAGATCAAAAGATGGGTCGCTTAACTGACTTTCGAACCCAGTTAGCTTTGTATCAGTTTCGATTAATTTACAAACAGTTGGCAATTCTTCTGCACCATTTACAAATGTCGCGCCAATCAGCTCACCAAATTTTATAAATAATTGAATAATATTTTTTGAATCCAGTGATTTTCTAAGAATAACTTTTTTATTTTTTTCTGGTCGAATATCGCCAACGAAAGTTATGTTACTTTCAAATCCATGTGCATTACAAGATGAAACCAATTTAAATGGTTGAGGCTTACCAGCCATATTTAAACCCGCAATTTTGCCTTGTACTTGAGCATTAACCCAGTTTCCAAGTTCAACTTGTTCCTCTAGTATAAGATCAGAGTAATCCGCCACATCTCCTGCGGCCCAAACATCTGTTACATTAGTTTTTAAATATTCATCCGTAATAATACCTCTACTTAATTCAATTCCTGAAGTTTTTAAGAATTCTAAATTACAATAATTACCAATACTTACTATTACCATATCACACGCTACGCTCTCACCATTTTTTAAAACTAGTCCACTGACTTTTGTATCACCAGTAACTTCCTGTACTTCAGCATTTCTAATTATTTTAATTCCTTTAGCTTCCATTGCTTTTTCTGCAATAGTTGCAGACTCTTTATCTAAAATTGGTTCCCAGAAATAATTTTCACGTATTATTAAGGTGACACTTATTCCAAGTCTGTTCATGATTTCGCACATTTCAAAGCTTATAAATCCACCACCTATAGAAACAGCGTTTTTAACGTTTGGAATAAAAGATTTAATTTTTTTATAATCGTCTAGTCGTCTTAGAGAAAAAATGCCGTCTTTTTCAGCGCCAGGTATATCCCAAGCTCTTGGAGTATTTCCTGTCGCAATTAAAAGCTTGTCATATTGAATAACTAAATTATCGTTTAATGTTATAGTTTTCGATTTTGGATCCACTGAAGTAACTTGTTTTCCAGTGATATAATCAATTTTTTTCTCTCCGTACCAGTTAGGTTGCTTTAAAAAAATCTTTTCTTCTGGGATTTTACCCATAAAATATTCTGGCTTTGATAGCATTACCTTTGAATAAAATGGATATGGCTCATCACCAACAATTGCAATTGACCCTTCCGCATCAAGTTGTCTAATATTATCAGCCGCAGTTGTTCCAGCAACTCCACCGCCGATAATTAAGTATTTATAATTAGTCATAATTTTACAAAATATATATACATTAACAGCAACTTTCTATTTACTATTAAATTAATTAAATTGAATAATGCTATTGTATATAGTTTGGCCTATCCATAGAAATAACCTTTACCTGCGGATTCTCAAGTAATTTTTTCAAACCTGATTTACTAATCTTACCGGCGAAAAAAGTAATGAGCGAATATTGATTAGTCACTTGAAAATCATCTACAGTGAGCACACTAAGCACTTCATTTTGTAATCTCTTAACTTCAGATTGTAATTTCGTATCATCATTGCCTTTTGGAACGGTAAATTCATTTCCTTTTACTTCAACTATTACCCTGACAAACTGCTGACTACTTAAAAGTGCTTGAATCTCTGCAATATCGCCTCGTTTATCCGTGACAATTGGCATAGGGGTGTGTTTAGTGGCTATTATTGGAAGTCCAACCTCGTCACTTAATCGCCCATTAACAATTAAATAATATGTAACGCCAAGTAATACAGATATTACGATTGCAACTACAACTATAACCGATAATATAATTTTTTTTACATTCATAATTTATTTTAATCTAATTAATTCCTCGTCGGCTTGCCGCGAGGTAGTTCATTACAAAATTAATAATCTTTAAGGAAAAACTTGTTTGCCTGCTTTATCAATAAGTAAAATTGCTTGGACTGGGCAGGACTGTGCGGCCATCAGTAATGTTTGGTCATCAGCCGCCAAGGGATCGATTACAATTGCTTTTGCTTCCTCGTCTAATTTAAAAGTACTGTCAGCTACTGCAACACAGGAAGCAACACCAATACAAATATCACGATTCACAATAATTTTACTAATCTTAGAATCTGGTTTATCTCTTAAATATTCTTTAAAATTTGACATATTTTTTTAATATTCCACCCATATCTTTTTTGGGTGTGATTTTTTTATTATTTTTTAAAATTGTATTAAACTTTATTTCGACCTTGGGATTAATTTCTCTTATCATACCTCCTAAGATTATATCATAGCTCATATTTGCCAAATGACAATTTACACAAGCCCCTAACAATTTTAAATATATTGTATTACCCTTTATTTCTTCAATTTCAACGTCACCCCTGTGAGATTGCACAACAACTCGAAAATCTTCAACCAATTTTCTAATTTTTTTTATTTCTTTTTCCGTCATACTTATAGACCTTTTGCATAATAACCTTTCTGCTACAAATTCGCTATTTTGGCTATGGCTTTGTAAAAATTTCGGAATGTATACTCTTGTATACACCTTCAAAATTTTTACTTCGCCTCGCCTAAAATATCAAATTATCGCCACGAAAATTATTATGTAAAAGGTCTAGTTGCCAAAATATTTTTCAGTATAAAATCTAATTAATTCTTCGACCTCGGGGATACATTCAGGATAACCAATACCTACTTTAGTTTTCTTTTGTACATCCTGAAGTGTTCGCGCGCCATCTAATACTGCTTCTTCAATATCAACATCGGTTGTTTTAGTATTTAGGTCTATAATTCTTTTGCTTTCTGTAATTATTCTGTCATATTGTTCTGTTTTCTTAAACCAATTTTGAATGGCAGCTCGAAGTGCCTTATCTCCCAAAACTGAACAATGAATTTTTCTGTTGGGTAAGCCACCGAGGCGAGCTGTAATATCTTGTGGCTTTATTTTCATGGCGTCATCTAATTTCATTCCTTTTTTTTCGCTTACCATAACAGATAACATTGATGTAGCGGCGATTGCAGAAGCGCATCCAAAAGTCCGCCACTTAAATTCTTTTACTCTATCTGTTTTTGCATCAATCTTGAGCCACACTCGCATGACATCTCCACAGGCAGGGGAGCCAACTATTCCTTCGGCGTCATATTTAGTTGTCTTCGGATTTTCAAGTAATAAATTTCTTGGTTTAAAAAAATGACTCTTTACTGCAGGAGTATAGACCCAACTCTCACCAGTGTATTTATTTACAATATCTGGTTTCTTTTTTTTTGATTTTTTCATTTTTATTTATTAGAATTTTTGCAAAATAGGGATTATAGCCAAAATTTTATTCCCTGAGCTTGTCGAAGGGTAAAATTTTAGCCTAAACTCAAGGTATGTCTTCGATATACTCAGACAATAATCTGCTTACGTTTTATTTTGCAAAAGGTCTATATAAATTATTTTTCAGACTTTGTAATACATACACATAATACATATGGATTTCGTACGGGATTACTTAATTTGTTTTCTTAAAAAATGTGGGGTTTGGCCACCCACAAACGCTTTTGGCATTGACATATTTTTTTCATCACCAATTTTAAGGTCTAACGGAGAAACTTTCCGTAATTTTTTTACAATCGGTGGTAGGTTCTTTATAACATAATTTACGTCTTGCGATGACGTAAATCGTCCCAAAGTAAATCGTAAACTGCCATGGATATATTCATATGGTCTGCCAAACGCAACTAAAACATACGATGGCTCAAGGGACTGCGAGTTACAAGCAGAGCCAGTGTTTATAATTATACCTTTATTATCAAGATAAAGAAGCATTGCTTCGCCCTCAATATCAAGAATTGAAATATTAGAATAATTTGGGAGTCGTGAATCTATATTTCCATTAACTAAAACTTTGTCAATAGTCTTTATAATTTTAGACTCTAATTTATCTCGCATTTTTTTGAGTCTAGCAGATTCTTTTACTTTTTCTTTTTCTGCGATCTCCATTGCTGCACCAAAACCAACAATGCCCGGCATATTTTCTGTGCCAGACCTAATATTATTTTGCTGACCGCCGCCGTAAATTATTGGCTTAATAGGAGTACCTTTCCTGATATATAAACCACCAACTCCTTTTGGGCCATAAATCTTTTGAGAAGACAAGGTTAGTAGATCTACGCCTAAATTATCTACATTAATATCTAAGAAATTAGCGGCCTGCGAAGCATCTGTATGAAAATATGGCAATTTGGTATTATTTATTTCTCTATAATTTGCAATTACTTTTGCAATTTCTTTTATCGGTTGAATTGTGCCAGTTTCACTATCAACATAAGTGATTGAAACTAAAACTGTTTTATCGTCAATCATTTCTGCAATTTTTTGGGGACTGACCAAGCCATTTTTACCAATCTCTACAACTTGAAGCTCAAATTTTTCTGCATCAGTGCCTTCTTTTGTTAACGCTTCAGCGGCCGCCAAGATTCCTTTGTGCTCAACATTTGAAACTATAATTTTATTTCCTAGATGCCGATTTGCTTTTGCAACACCAATTAATGCCAAATTATCTGCTTCTGTTGCTGAACCTGTAAAGATAAACTCATCGGGCTTACAACCAAGTGGCTTAATTACTTTACCTGTGGCAAGAGCTAGTGCTTTTTGTGCGTGATGACCAATTGAATACAAATTTGACGGATTGCCAAATTCGTCCATAAAAAAAGGCATCATTGCTTTTAAGACTCTTTTGTCCACTGGGGTAGTGGACGCGTAATCGAAATAATGTATTTTTTGCATAAAATTTATTTTGTTTCTATTCAATTCTAAACCATCGAGAGCTTTTGTACAATTTACTAAATAAGAATATAATTAATTTAACCTACGAAACAAAATAATTCACGGAAAGAAATAACACCGAAAATACATCGTATATTATGTCCATTACAAAATCTAATAAAAGCGGCTTCACATTATTAGAGCTCCTAATAGTCATTGGTATTTTAGCAATTCTAGCAATTGCGATTGTCTTGGTTTTGAATCCTGCAGAATTTATGCGTCAATCAAGAGATGCAAAAAGAATTAATGATCTTGAGGTTATTAATACAGCCATCAATCTTATAATGGTAAATAAAGGTGGCACGATTGACTGGGATGGTCCGAATTTTGCAGATTCATGTTATGGGCAGGCATATCACACAGTTTATGTATCAGTGCCACAAGGTGAAACGCCACCTACTTTTTTGCCGGCTGGATGGGTATGGGGTCAAGTGTCAAGCGATAACTTACGTAAAACAGATGGTTCTGGTTGGCTACCAATTGACTTTGAAGCTGGTGGCGCAGGTATTGGCGTTAATTTACCTGTCCTACCAATAGATCCTATAAATACTTTTGCCTCTGGGAAATTTTTTAGCTATGTTTGCGACCCGGAACTGACTACCTCGTTTGAATCAGAAAAATTTAAAAAATACATGTACATAGATAATGGTGACGATGCGGATACTTACGAAATTGGCGATAACCGCACCATAACACCAGTTCGTCCATGTGATAACTACGGTGATGTTGATTTAGATGGCGTTGTTAATGCTTATGATGCGGACCTTGTTAAATCATACCTCGACAACATAAGTTCACTAAATGATGAGCAAATGCTACGTGCAGATGTTAACAATCAACTTCCAAATGTAAACTCTGTAGACGTAGATTTGATTCGAAGTTATGATGCAGGTACAATAACAACATTTCCCGCATGTAAATACACATCGCCATGTGGTACCTATGGCGATATCAATGATAATAAATATGTAAATAAGAGAGATATGATGCTTGTGTTTGCTTATGACTTAAGTTTAATTACCTTAACTCAAGATCAGAAAAAAAGGGGAGATGTCAACAAGGATGGCTTCACAAACATTGGCGATGCGGTCGTTATTGGTAATTATAGTAAAGGATCTATAAATACGTTTGCGGTGTGTGGGCAATAGTCAATTTTAATAAATATGTGAATCTAAGGGATGCTGATCTAGTTAGTAGATATACTGTTGGCTTTCCTCTAACGGCAGATCAAAAGAAAAGAGCAGATGTAATTAATATTGGTGTTATAGATATGTCCGACGCCATTAGAATCGCGCAATATGGCATAGGTTTATATTCAACGCTTCCAGTATGTGGCATGTAATCGTTTTTCATTTTTATTTTTTTAAAATTAGTTTTAATTTCTGTAATAGCGATTTGATAAAACATTCTATATAAGGTGGTTAGTTTAAGTTGCAAAATTCTTCTTTATACCATCCTAAATTAACCACTTCCTATAAGACTTTTGTCATTGCGAGGGCGAAGCCCGCGGCAATCCAAGAAATAACGGGATAAACATGGATTGCTTCGTCGTTCCTCCTCGCAAAGACGAAATTAAAAGAGTAGTGGTTAATTGGGGATGGTATTACAAAAAATATTTTCTTGATTTATAAGAATGAAATATGATATCATTACCAAATGAAAAATATACTAGAAAATAATTTCTTAGAGACAGTTCGAGAGAAAGGGTCGGAGAGATTTAGTTATCTGAAAGAAACGAATAACTATTATATTAATTTAAGAGGTTTGGAACTTGAACCAATTCCAGAAGTTGATATTCCTAAATTAGAAAAATTAGCAAGAATTGTTCGTGGTTTTGCTTTTGCGGCTATTAATAATATTAAGTCCGGTCACCCTGGTGGCTCGTCGTCCAAAGTAGAACAGGCGTTATCACTGCTTGCTAGTGGTATTTTTGCTTTTGACCCGAAGCGACCAGAACATTCTGGAAGAGACCGAATAGTCTGGTCTGCGGGTCATTGCACGCCACTTGCGCACGCCGTAAACGCTGCGGTTTACGAAGCAATGCAAGTAGCAGGGACGCCTTATGACAAAAGTATTGATGCCGCGCTACCGTCAGATCTTGCAAGATTCAGACACATTTCTGGCCCACCTGGGCACGTTGAATCTTGTTGTGCGCTAGCAGACGCATCAACTGGTTCTTCTGGACATGGATTTTCTTCTGCACTTGGAATTGCAACACTCCATAAATCTTGTGGATTACCAACAAAAGTTTATGTTTTTGCTGGGGATGCCGAAACAGAAGAAGGAATGAGTTATGAGGCAAGAAACTTAACTGTTACTTTAGGAATGGATAATATTGTAGTGATGCTAGACTGGAATGGTTTTGGAATTGACGGTCCAATAACGGATGTTATTTCTACGCCATACTTAAATCACTGGCTTTATATGGGCTGGAACGTAATTGAAGTAGATGGACATAATTTTACCGAACTTATTACCGCACATCAATTAGCGGCAAAGGGTTTTGAAAATAAAAAACCTACGGTAATTATTTCTAAAACTATTAAAGGGAAATTCTACGGGAAACTTGCAAACACATCGGACTCTCATGGCACGCCAGCCTCTGAAGAAGATTATGCGAAAATAATGAAAGAAGAACTTGGATTTAATATTCCTGCAATTATAGGAGAGACTATGAAAGATATTGATGTTGTAATGGCGGAAATGAAAAAAGAAGACGCAGAATATTTCTTATCCAGAATTGCAACTAAGAAAATAGTTGAGGAAGATGTGGCGCTAGAGATAATGAAAAAGGCAATGCCAGATAGGCCACTTGTTGACTACACAAAAATAAAAAGACCAGCAGTCTTACCACCAGAATTAGTTTTTAAAGAAGGCGATAAGGTGCCAACCAGAAAAGCAACGGAAGCTTGGTACAAATGGCTAATGACTCAAACTGCATTTTTCTATGTTGGCTCTGGAGACTTAGCAAAATCTATTCTCACAACTGCGGCAGAAAATGTTTATGGAATAATAAATGAAAAAAATCCATTAGGACGTGGCATTCGCTTCGGAATTGCCGAACAAAATATGGCTATGATGTCTACTTCTCTTACTCAAGACGGTTTGCCGGGAGGATTTAAAGCAATGAGCGTATTTTGCACATACGGAGTATTTACTTCCATTATGGCTAACCCAGTGCGTATGGCATTACTCAATAATTATGCAAATCCTGCGCAAAAGGGATTTTTTATTATGATGGCGGCTCACGACGGCCCAGAAACAGGCGAAGATGGCCCAACTCATCATGGTTTATTTTGGATGTCACTTTTTGATGCCTACCCTGGAATAAAAGTTTACAAACCTATGGACGCGAATGAAACTATTGAAATGTTATTTTACGCAATGGAAGTAGGGGAGCCGATTGCAATTTCTATTATGCGCCCACCAACTCCTGTATTTAATAGAGGAAACGGAGTGCCTCCTGCAAGAGAAGCAATAAATGGCGCTTATGTTTTTAAAGCACATAAGGGTAACGGAAAACCCAAAAAAGTTTTTGCAATTTGCGGCGGTCAACTTATGGCAAATACTTTAGAGATTTTACCGGAACTTGAAAATGAATTTGACGTTAAATTATTGGCCGTAACTTCACCTGAATTATTTGAAGAACTTAAGGTTACTAATACCGCCAAAGCAGATTCAATTTTTAACGATAGCGAGAGGGAACACACAATAACAATTCACAATGGTTGGCCAGGTTTTCTTTATCCATTTATGTTGAGAGCTGATTACACCAAAAAGGCTATCGGTATTTCACATTTCCTAAAATCTGGAACGCCTGCAGAAGTTTATGCATTTGCAGGACTAGATTCAAAAGGTCTAAAAGAAAAAATTATTAACGCACTTAAGTAATACCATCCCCAATTAACCACTACTCTTTTAACATCGTCTTTGCGAGAAGGAACGACGAAGCAATCCAGATTTATCTCGTTATTTCCTGGATTGCCGCGGGCTTCGCCCTCGCAATGACAAAAGTCTTATAGGAAGTGGTTAATTGAGGATGGTATAAGTATTACGTATCATGAATCAAGTATCATGCGAAAGGAAATTCTGTAAATTAAATCCAATCACCTGATACCTGACACTTGACACATTTCACATGAAAAAAGTTTTTGTTACACGACCGATTCCAGAAAATGGAATAAAAATGTTAAAAGATAAAGGTTTTGAAGTAGTGGTAAACGATGCCGCAAAAGATAGAGCAGCTACAAAAGAAGAATTATTATCTGGCGTAAAAGGAGCAGACGCTGTCCTTTCAATTTTAACAGATAAAATTGATGCCGAAATAATGGAAGTCGGACTTCCAACACTTAAAATAATCGCCAATTATGCGGTAGGTTACGATAACTTAGACATAAAAGGTGCTAAAGAGAGAAATATTTTAGTTACTAATACACCAGGTGTATTAACTGAAGCTGTCGCAGAGCACACCTTTGCATTGCTACTAGCTGTTGCCAAAAGAATTCCAGAGGCCGATAAATTTGCCCGCGCTGGAAACTATCATGCGTGGGGACCAGAATTATTACTTGGCACTGACGTAGCGGAAAAAAACTTAGGTATCGTTGGCCTTGGAAGAATTGGGTCAGAAGTTGCGCGTCATGCATACAACGGATTTAATATGAAAATTTTGTACACCGATCCTAAACCAAATCCGGAATTTGAAAAAACATTTAACGCCACTTACGTAGACACCATAGATAATCTTTTACCACAATGCGATTTTGTTTCTATTCACGTACCACTTATGGATTCTACTCGTCATCTTATCAACGATGAAAGATTGCACAAAATGAAACCAACCGCGTACCTCATTAACACTTCTCGAGGCCCAATAGTAGACGAAGCCGCACTCGCTAAAGCACTAAAAGAGGGGACGATTAAAGGAGCGGCACTAGACGTATTTGAATTTGAACCAGCGATTAACGAAGACTTAAAGAAACTAGACAATGCAGTTATCACACCTCATATTGCCTCTGGCACAATGAAAACGAGAGCAAAAATGGCAGAACTTGCCGCTGCAAATATTATAGAGGTACTAGAAGGCCGAACACCAGCAAATTTAGTGCAGTAAAATATAGCATTTTTGCGAAATTTGACAATATTATTATATTATGCTATAATTACAACTGAACATACCAGGTAAATTCCTCCCTCAATTGCAATCCCTTCGGGGATATTTTTGTTTAATAATACCATGTGTAGCGGCGACTTCAACTGCACTTTGGTAGTTCAATGATTTTCGATACTTGTGATTTAGAAAAGCAATAGTATCTTG
>JAUXUB010000024.1 GCA_030680955.1 bacterium
CTACGTGCTCTTTAAATCGTCTTCGCAAATCTTTTGTATACCCAATATAAGTAGCACGAGTAACACGATTTCTAATTAAATACACATAATACATGTTAATTTATGTGCTCGGTTAATTTATTCGTTAAAAACTCACAAATTAAAATTTCCAAATCCCGGATTAATTTGATTATGATTTTCTTGTCCCATAATTTCTAATGCTAATCGCTTATATGCAACAGCCCCTATAGATTGTGGGTCATGAAGAAGTACTGGTTTTGCGAAACTTGGCGCTTCGGCAAGTGCGATAGATTTTGGTATTTCCACCGAATAAACGTAATGTGGAAAATGCTCCCTTAAATTCCTGCCAACCTCACGGGATAATCTTTCGCGTCTATCATACATCGTTAAAACCGCACCTGCAACCCCTAATGGATGTCGTAAATTTTTCCTTACTAAATCAATAGTTTGTAATAACTGCCCCAAACCCTCTAAACTATAATACTCAGCTTGGACTGGAATCAAGACCTCGTCAGCAGCCACTAACCCATTAACCACAAGCAATGAAAGAGAGGGCGGAAGATCTATTAAAATGTAATCATAATTATGCCTAATTCCAGCAATAAATTTTCGAAGACAATATTCGCGCTCTGGTACATTTACCAACTCTACCAAGGCGCCAGAGAGATGCGATCCTGAAGGAATATATGAAAGACCATGAACATCTGATGATTTAATTAAGCTTGAAGGAGAATGTTCACCCAATATACCATGGTAAATAGTGGGGGTATCAACTAAAGTATTGTGCCCCAAAGCAGAGCTCGCATTAGCTTGAGGATCAAAATCAATTAATAAAGTTTTTTTTCCATGTAACGCAAGATAACCACCGAGATTCACTGCCGTAGTAGTTTTTCCAACGCCACCTTTTGCATTACATATTGCAATAACGCGTGCCATATGCCAAATTTATATAAATTATTGAGCGTAGCGATAATAATTTATTAACAAATTTGAGCACCGAGCACATAATAGACTGGTTATGTGCAGGGTGGTGATTCGCTTCGCTCATCTTCACTTTATCGTATTTTCGTAGTAATATCAATTCATTCGACAAGCTCAGAATTGATGCTGAGCATGGTCGAAGCATCAATAAAAAATATGTTTTTGCCCTAAATCGGCTGTGCCGATCAGGCGAACATTTTTTAAAAAATATTTTAGCCCGGGTGTTGGAACGGTAGATTTATCCCGTAGCAAATTTTCTTTGGTTTCAATAAAAAATGGGCGAGTGGCGAAATGGCAACCGCGCACGACTCAAAATCGTGTGCCGCAAGGCTTGAGGGTTCGACTCCCTCCTCGCCCACAAAAAAAGAAAATTTTGCTATGGGACAAGCACGACTCAAAATCGTGCGCCACCACGTCTCCAGATTTTCTCGAGGGAAATTTTACGGAAAAATGCGTTCGAACTAATTCAAGAATATAGACACCAGAATGTAACTAAACGGCTTTTTGGAAGCTACATAGTCCACCTTCTACCAATAACTAGATTATATAGGTTTATAGGGCTTATTTATCCACTTGTTGCATTTTGCCAAGTTTAGGTGTAGCATACTGGTGTCACTCGGAAACGTCGCGCTTCGCGGCGTTTTCTTTTTCCTCATTTTTTGATATTAGATTTCTAAAATTATCTATTTCTAAAAATCGAACACGTGGTTTTTCTTTCAATCTTGTAGCTCTTTGTTCTTCTAAAAATAAAAGTCCCTTCAATCTAGTTGAAAAGCGTTTTCTCTTATCTTTTAAAGTTTCGTGATAAGTTGATACAAAAATCACTGTAGCTCCAGCCTCAACTAACTTCTCGGCTAAATAACGAAAGTCTCCGTCACCAGTGAATAGTATAATAGTCACATCCGGACCCGCAAAACTCAAAGCATCAACGGTGAGCTCAACATCAAAGTTTGCCTTTGGATGAGTGCCTTTATTATTCAAATCAATTATTTTTTCTTGTGAGCACTGTAAGCAGTTAAACTTGTATTCTTCAAAGGAGTTTTCTTTTGAACATTTCTTGCAAACAAATTTTATATCTCTCTTTTTGTTCTGATGGAAAAAGGTTGTTTTTGTTCTTACCATATAACCAAGTGACTTTAATTTGGCGTGGAGGTTGTCAAATTTTCTATCATTCGTTCTGCCTTCATAGTAAATAACTTCTTGGCATTGCCATTTTTCGTTTTTTAAAAACATTATAGTTTTTTCCCAATCAACACTAAAATTAAAAACGGTTTTGGTCGTTTCTTTGGTATTCGAAACATCTATAAGTGCGTATCTTTTCATGTGCCTATTTTATATACATAAAATTCTTAAGTCAATAATCAATAAATCGTAATTTTTTAAAATTTATTGTATAATTATTGAAAGAGAAAGAAAAAAATAGCAAAATATGTTTTAGAAACTATCCCACTTATCAAAAGAAAAAAATATACATTTGTAGAAAAAAGATTAATGATTTAGAATTAAAATATAGTATCATATTTTAATTTTGCTTCGCTCGTCCATAGCTTTAGCGGAGACGATGGGAAAAGAAATTTTTTAATCATAAAGTCAAAAATTATTAATTAATAAATATTTGAATATGAACAATAAAAAAGGATTTGTAAATATTGTGTTAATTGTTTTGGTAGTCATACTCGCTGGGGCGGTTGGATATTTTGCGTTAGTAAAGAAATCTCCGACTTCAACAAGTGAAATCCAGCCTACAAACGATATCCCCTCACAACAAACTCCGCCAGTAACAACAAAGAATCCTCCAGTAACCGCACCGGCGACACCCACTCTTTCAGCAGATAAAAAGAGTGTCGTTGCAGATGGTAAAGTTTTGCTTGCCATTGATAGTGATATAATTTTTAATTGGTTTAAAACCAAAAGCCAGTTATGCGACGGATATAATTTAACCAGTACTCCCGACCGCAAGATGTTTTGCGAAAACAAAACATCTTTTAATAGCAAGACTAGATTTTCTTCAATTGTCGTTTCTCCAGATAGAATGAAAATTGGTTTTACCATAGAAAGTAATACGTTAACTCCTGATAAAGTTGTTGGTATTTTTTCACGCTCTGCTAATGCAGTTAACTTGCTTGGTGGTTACTACCTCGGAAACGAGTTTATTGGTTTTTCTCCGAACGGCACAAACTTTATCTATCAGGGCGGTTGCTTTGAGGGAATGTGTGGGCTATATGTAAAAAATTCAGAAACACTTGCCGACAAAGCCAGTCTGAGCGATTCAGAGTTTGCCGATGCCAGGACTAGAACTGCTACTTTCGTAAGGTGGATCTCAGACAACGAAGTAGAGTACAAACTTGGTTCAGAATTAAAACGAGCATCATTTTAATTATGGATTTTTGCCGCCAAACCTTCGACAAGCTCAAGTCAAGAGAAAAACTTGCCTAACCGCCGAAGCTTTGGCTAAAGCGGTTCGGACTAATTCAAAAATACTGCAACATTAGCAAACTAATTAAAATTATAGAATCTATCTATAATTTTTTTATATTAACATTATTATGATATCATTAAATAAATACCTATTAGCATGAATCCCGTTAGAAGCCGCGATCGCAGTAACTAATATATGAAATTAGTAATCATAAAAAAGTCGTAATTTATTATAATAGACAGTTCTCGCGTAAATTTTATCGCGATCTGCTTCGTACGGGATGAATCCCGTTAGAGACCGCGGTTGCCCGTATTATCTAAATGGATAAGCTAATTATAATTAATCGTTATTATTTTAAGATAAGTTGTGGTTATAATGACCGCGACCTGTCTCTAACGGGATGAAAATACAGAAAATTTACATCGGGGGTTGGTTTCAGCGAACTACATTGCATCTTACTGAAATTTGGGATTTTCTAAAGCATAGCGAATCTAATTTAGGTTTTTCAAAAGAAGAACTTATTAGCATTAAGGAAACATTACTATTACAAGAACTTACTAGAGAAAGTGGACCGCTGGAATACATAGAGGCAAAAACTACCAATGAAATTAGCTTTAGAATTTATGAGGATGGATTAATTATTATAGAAAAAGATTTTAAATCACTTAAAGACGATTTTGAATTAATACGAGATTACTACGAAAATAAATTATCAAAGGCACTATCTCTAATATTTAGCAAAGGTGCACCAGTTCCAAAAGAATTGGCAAACATTAAGGCAATCCTTCCTTATATTATTACAGTAACAGATGCAAAAAAAATTGAAGCAGAAAAAATATTTAATGATTCATCAGAGGAAATTTATTCGGTTCTCAAAACTAAAAATATCGAGGTTTATAGAAGCCCAGGATTAATACTTATAAATAATCTAAAAGATGAAAAATTACTGAGAGGTATAATAGAATCTCAAATATTTTTTAGAGAATTTAAATCACAACTTCATAGATATCTTACTATCCATCGCGTTTTGTGGGAGAAAATAAAATTAATTAAAGAAAGCGGTGCCATAAAAGGAACTGATATTGATAAGTTGAGGAATGAGCTTTCGGCGTATCAGAAAACAATAAATTTAATTGGAGCGAGAATTGACCAAATGCCAGCATATGTGAATACAAGACAGAAAATTACAAATTTAGAAAATATTGATCCTCTTATACAGCCACTGTTTCAGTTAAAATTTGAAACGCTTCTTGATACTCATGAGTATATAAAAAATCTTTGGACTATGACAAAAAATTATCTTACTTCAGCAATTGAAATATTTGTTGAGCTTCAAGCAAAAAGCACAAAAAATTCTATTTCATCATTGCAACTTATTACGACCATTGGTGTTGTAGCCGCTATCTTAGGTTACCTAGGCAAGGATACCTTACCACAATTTACTTCAATTGGTTTATTGTATTTTATTTTGTTGCTTACAATGACCTGGATATTGAACAGTCTTGTATCAAAATTCTTCAAAAATAAGAAATATAATATTGAGAAGCAAGAGCTCAATAAAGACGTTTTATAACGGTAATAATAATTAGACCCATCCTCCTCCGCTCACCAGAATTGACTTTTGTTAATATCCCAGTTAGTGTGTATCTAGCAATTAAGTTTCGCCAACCAGAAAAGAGAGGGATATCGTGAAAATTGAAGAGATCAAAAAAAATCTCGAAAAAGAGCTTTCCGAACGTGGTCTCCGTCTCGTATGGAGTCCCGTACGGCTCGGTCCGGGCGATTTAGTGGTTTTCGGCGCAGAGCAGTCAATCAACAGTAAAGATAAGCCTCTTGTCGCTGGCTTCGGTCCAGGGGGTTTCGAAGAAAGCTTTGGTAACTCCTCCACCTCCGATATTGGCAATTACCAAAACAAGTTTCTTGAGGCACTCGAGGCTGTAGGCGTTCCGCGAAGTTCGCTTCACTCAAATTACCCGCATGTTGGCAGCGGCAAAATCTGGCCGACTTTTGTGGCACGCCTTACACAAGAGACATTCCGTGAACTCAAAAACGCCTGATGAAACCGATACATGTAGAATATGGTTTTCCTTTTGCTCGATTAAAACCCTTTTTCTACATTTTTTTGTATAAATACTTTCAATCAATCAAAATACCCCAGCGCTTGCGCTGGGGTATTATTTATTAAGTTACGTGGCTCTATAATATTTATTTTTTCAGATTCTAAATTCATAATTCAACATTCATAATTCATAATTACTTTTTAGATACTCCTTATGAGGAAACAACTTATAGGCTATATATGCACTTAGCGCGCCACAGAGCAAGCCTCCTAAAATATCAATTGGCCAATGAACGCCAGCAATAATTCTGCCGATACCAATTAATATTGCACCAAACAAAAACCAATACCCAGTTTTACGATTTATAAACCAAAGCGCAAAAGCCAGTGAAGTAAATAATGTCATGTGCATTGATGGAAATGAATGGGTTTCGCTTGCGTCTATGAGAGGAGTAAAATTCAATACTATAAATGGCCTTGGGTTATTTATGCTAAACCTACCAACAACTACAAAAATAGCCGCAATAATTAGCGACATTGCCAGAAAACTTAATATAGAAAATCTAACTTTAAATGCCCTGTGACGAAAAACAAAAACCAATGAAAGAACTATAAGTACTGGCGCCAAATAAGTACCAAGGAAAATAATTAGCCAATCGAGAGGCCAGTATAAGCCCGCAAAAGAGTGTAAGAAATTAAAAAGGTCGAGGTTGGCAGGCATAGTAGCTGTGTACACACTGATAATTTCTAAACACAAAACCCTAATCTCTAAACAATCTCAAATGTCAAAATAATAAGAAGTTTTTTGAGATTTAGATTTTGATATTATTTAGAAATTAGAGATTAGGATTTAGAGATTAATCTAATCAACTATCTTCTCACAAACGGTAGCAAGCCAAGAAATCTTGCTTGTTTAATTGCTTGCGCAAGTTTCCTTTGATGTTTTGCGCATGTTCCTGTGTGTCTTGGATCAATAATTTTTGCTTGACTCGAAATAAACCTAATTAAAAGTTCTGGATCTTTGTGATCAACTTCTTGAATATTTTGTGAACAGAAATAACACTGCCTCATAAAATTAGTGATTAGGGTCTAGGGTCTAGCAAATAGTTAAGGATCTCTTTTGAAATTTTTACTAATAACTATTGGCTAATCGCTATACCCTAAAATTAAAATGGTAAATCTTCGGACTTAATATCTATATTCTCGTCTAAATTAATTGTTGGTAATTCTTCGCTTGGATTTTTACTGCCATATGAATCATTTCGCTGACCTGCTGGCCTTGCCTCCCCCACGCCACTTGCTCGTGGACCAAACTGAATACTTTCGGCAATAATTTCTGTTGTTTTCATTGCTTGTCCTTCTTTGCTTTGCCAACTTCTAGTCTGGAGCCTACCTTCTATAAGTGCCATTGCTCCTTTAGTTAAAAATTGATTCGTAGTTTCTGCTTGCCTACCCCAAACTACTATATTATGAAATTGCACATCTTCTTGGCGCGTGCCATTTTTATCTTTCCAAACTCTATTTGTAGCAAGACCAAAACTTGCAACTGATTGCCCTCCTGGGGTAGTTCGGAGTTCTGGATCTCTTGTTAACCGACCTATTAAATATACTTTGTTTAAATTCATTGTGACATTAAATCACTAGAGCACTAGATCGCTAGATCAGTTTGATTCACTGTTTTGATCTTGTGATTTTATGATCTTGTGTTTTTATGATTACTTAAGTATTTCCTCCAACTTTTTTTCTAATAACTCATTACTTAATGCCTCACTACTTCGCGTTTCGCGTATTGGCTCAACAACTGGCATTGATTTAATTGGTTCCTCATGTTGAATTACCTTAACTTCCTTCTCTTTCATACTCGGTGCTCTTCTTTCTGTTTTTGCAGGAAGTGGCGGTGTAATAATAAGAGCGCGTAAAACTACTGGATTTCTTTCAAGGTCTTTCTGTAATACTGGCATAACTTCAGGTGACGATTCAACAATTAACCATGCAAAAAAACCAGTTTCTTCTTTTTTGATTGGATAAGCTAACCTTATTCTTCGAACTGGGCTTTCAAAGCTAATTTGCCCTACTTTTCCCTTAATAAAAGAAATGACGCTCGGGTACGCTTCCTCGCTAGAAAAAACTATGCTTATTTCGTATTGTTTGGTTTCGTCTGACATATATTCGCTTTGCTTAAAATTAAAAATGAAATATCAAACATTAAAATTTTGGAATGCCTTCAACTAGTTCAGGCAATATTAAATTTTTTATTTTTGATATGTATTTTTTATATTTACTTTTTAATATTTAATTTTATGATTTATATGTACACCAATCTATCAGATAAAACACTAGCGGTCAACCTGGTAGTAGAGACCAGTCTAATTATTATTTTATGCCTCAATTGATTCCTCCATTTCTGACTTTTCATAGAAAAGATCGTCTTCGGTAACCTCAAGCCCAGTTCCTGCTGGAATAAGCCTGCCGATAATTACGTTTTCTTTAAGACCACGAAGTTTATCGATGCGACCTTCGCTCGCGGCAGTAACTAAAACACGAGCTGTTTCCATAAACGATGCCGCTGATAAGAAGCTTTCGGTTGAAAGTGCTACTTTTGAAACACCCATCAAAAGCTGTTTTGAGCGCGCCAATGTTTTTCCAGTCTTTTTCATTTCGCGATTTGCTTCCAAGAACTTTGACTTTTCGATAATATCTCCAATAATAAAATCTGTATCCCCTGAGTCAGTTATACGTACACGAGCAAAAAGTTGTCTAATTATTACCTCAATGTGTTTGTTGTTAATAGACACACCTTCAGAAACGTAAATTCTCTGAACTTCGCTTAAAATGTAACGCTCAACCGCACTCTGATTTTTTGATTCATAAAGTTCCTGCAAATCTATGTGACCTTCAGTTAACTGATCTCCTTTCTTAACTTGGTCATTTAATTTTACGTAAACTTGAGCCAATCGACTAACTTGATATTCATTTAATTTAGCTTTTTTACCAGCTGTTTCTTTTACTTTGATAATTTTTATCATTCCTCGCTCTTCTATCTCTTCTACAAATCCATCTTCTTCTGCGAGCGCCGCTTTACCTTTTGGCGTGCGAAGTTCAAAAAGTTCTTCAACACGTGGAAGACCACTTGTAATGTCGGCGCCAGCAACGCCTCCAGTATGGAATGTTCTCATAGTAAGCTGAGTTCCAGGCTCACCAATAGACTGAGCGGCAACTACTCCAACGCCTTCTCCTATTTTGATTGGTTTATTTTTACCAAGATCGAGACCATAACAACGCGCGCATAAACCATATGATGTTTTACATGTGATTGGAGAGCGCACATCAATTATTGGAAGTGAAGATCCCTCTATTGCTACGGCGGCAGCATGATCTATTATTTCACCGGCCGCGACTAATACCTTTTTACCAGAAACTTTTATATCGACTAGTGCTGTGCGAGAGAAAGCACGTGAAGAGAAGGAATGTCCAAAAGCCTCGCCATCTTCGCGATGAATTGAAATTCCCTCTTTTGTCTTACAATCCTCTTCTTTAATTATTAGATCTTGTGCAACATCTACCAAGCGTCGCGTTAAATATCCGGCTTGGGCTGTTTTTAATGCTGTGTCTGTAGTTCCTTTTCTAGCTCCATGAGTTGAAATAAAGTATTCAAGTACCGAGAGACCTTCTTTAAGAGACGACCTAATAGGAAGTTCAATAATTTCACCTTTTGGATTTGCCATAAGACCACGCATACCCATCATCTGACCGGGCTGTGCCCATGAACCTCTGGAGCCTGAATCTATAATCATATAAATTGAATTATCTTTAGAAAGCTCATGAGGTACGAGTTTGCCTACTGCTTTTCCAGTTTTCATCCAAACATCAATAACACGAGCCTTACGTTCGCTGTTAGTTAACAAACCTTCATTAAACTGAGATTTAATCATATCAATTTCGTTTTCCGCGACCTTAATAAGATCGAATTTCTTTGGAGGGATAATCATTTCTCCCATAGACCACGTTATTCCTGATTGAGTAGAATATTCAAAACCAAGATCTTTTAGGTTATCAACTAATTTTCTTCCCTCTTCGATGCTATAGACATTAATTACGTCCGAAACCAAAGCTGTAAGTGTATTTTTTGTCTGAGGTTCATTTACAAATTTATAATCTGCTGGCAAAACGTTATTAAAAATCATTCGTCCACAAGTAGTAATAATTGTGCCAACTGTATTTTTTGGATCTTTGATTCTAATAGGATCGCTTACTGTTATAACTCCATTATCAAGTGCTGCCAAAATTTCTACCTCGCTCCCAAAAGCTTTTTTAGGCTCTCCTTCATTCATTATAGTTAGATAATAAATACCCAAAACAATATCTTTGTCTGGCCTCGCAATAGGGTCTCCCGTTGCAGGTTTTAGAATATTTTTTGAAGCAAGCATAAGTTCAAATGCCTCTTTTTGAGCATATTTTGAAAGTGGTACGTGTACTGCCATCTGGTCACCATCAAAGTCTGCGTTAAAAGCGGCGCAAACTAATGCCGGTACTTGAATTGCAAGTCCTTCAATAAGAATTGGCTTAAAAGCCTGGACAGAAAGACGATGCAAGGTAGGAGCGCGGTTTAAAAGCACGCATTTATCTGAAATAACTTCTTCTAATATAGCCCAGACTTCTGGCGGCGCTTGTTCAATTAAACGGCTCGCATTTTTTATAGTATAAACAAATCCGTCTTTAATAAGCCGACTTATTACGAACGGCTTAAATAGCTCAAGTGCCATTTTCTTCGGCAAACCACATTCATCAATTTTTAAGTTTGGTCCAATAACGATAACGGAGCGACCAGAATAATCTACGCGTTTTCCTAAAAGGTTCTGCCTAAAACGTCCTTGTTTTCCTTTTAAGTAATCTGCAATAGAACGTAACGGTCTCTTTTGAGCGGAAAGCTGTTGAGAACCAGACCTAGACGAGTTGTCTATCAAAGCATCTACTGCTTCCTGAAGCATACGTTTTTCGTTTACCACAATAACCTCAGGTGCTTTAAGCTCTAGTAATTTCTTTAATCGATTGTTGCGGTTAATTACTCTTCTGTATAAATCATTTAAATCCGATGTTGCATAACGTCCACCATCCAAAGGAACCATTGGTCGAAGATCTGGAGGAATAACTGGAAGTACAGTTAAAATCATCCATTCAGGCCTAATATTGCTTGCAATCATAGATCTAAATAATTTAAGACGGCGCAACATTTTACGTTTGGCAATTACTTCCTTAACATTTACATGTTCCTTATCTATTCTGTCGCATTCTTTTTTAAGATCTAAATTCTCCAAAATAGTGCGCACAGCGTTTGCTCCAGAACTGGCTTTAAAAACATTGGCAAACTTTTTAGCAAGAAGATGATATTCGCTCTCTGAAATAATTCTTCCAATATGAATAGACTCTAACATTTCACGCGTCTTTTCTGCTGCGGTTGTAAGTTGTGTTGCTTCTTTTTTGTTACTTGTTGTTTTAGCACGTGAAACAAGCTCGCGATTAATTTCGGTAAGAGCCTGTTTTCTAGCCTCATCATCAACATGCATGATGATAAAAGCTGAGTAATAGATAACTTTTTCTAATTTTTGAGGAGAAACATTTAATGCCAAGCTAAGACGAGACGGAACGCTACGCAAGAACCAAATATGACTCACCGGTGAGGCAAGTTCAATGTGCGCCATTCTTTCGCGTCGTACTATGGAACGAGTAACTTCGACACCGCATTTATCGCAAACTACACCTTTATATCTAACTCTTTTGTATTTTCCACAATAGCACTCCCAGTCCTTAATAGGACCAAAAATGCGCTCAGAAAAAAGTCCATCTTTTTCTGGGCGCTGTGTACGATAATTAATTGTTTCCGGCTTTATGACTTCACCATAGGACCATCTTCTAATTTCTTCGGGTGAGGCAAGCTTAAGTTTTATTGCGTGAAAGTTATTTATCATTTTATTTTATTTATTCGCTTTGAGGTTTTACCCTTTCAGTTTTTATTACATCGCCCTTTTCGTCTAAAAGCTCTACTCCAAGCGCTAAGGATTTTAACTCATTAACTAACACGTTGAATGTCGCTGGAATATTTGGTGCTTTAATAACTTCGTCACGAATAATTGATTCAAAAGCGGATGATCTTCCCGCGATATCGTCTGATTTTATAGTTAACATTTCTTGTAATGTGTATGCCGCGCCATAACCTTCGAGTGCCCATACTTCCATTTCTCCAAATCTCTGTCCCCCGAATTGCGCCTTACCTCCAAGTGGCTGTTGAGTGACCAATGAATATGGTCCAATTGAACGCATATGGATCTTGTCTTCTACTAAGTGGTTTAGTTTTAACATATAAACGCAACCAACCATTACGGGTCTATCAAATGCACGTCCGGTTCGGCCGTCATAAAGTTTAACTTTGCCATCTTCTGGAAGACCAGCGCTTCGAAGTTCTGCGCGAATTTGCTCTTCCGTTGCACCAGAGAGCGCTGGTGTAATAGCTCGGAAGCCTCCCACTTGAGCCGCAAGTCCTAAGTGAGTTTCCAAAATCTGTCCAATATTCATACGAGAAGCAACGCCAAGCGGATTTAATATAATATCGACTGGTCGTCCGTCTTCTAAATAAGGCATGTCTTCAATTGGTCTAATTTGAGAAATAACACCTTTGTTCCCGTGTCGTCCTGCAAGTTTATCTCCAGCGCGGACGTTTCTAAGTTGCGCTATATCTACTTGAATGCGTGAAATTACTCCTGGCTCAAGCTTATCTCCTCTCTCGCGAGAAAAAATATGAACGCCAATAATTCTTCCATATTTTCCGTGGGGCAAAGTAAGTGATGTGTCTTTAACATCGCGCGCTTTTTCGCCGAAAATTGCGCGAAGCAATCTTTCTTCTGAAGTAAGTTCGGTCTCGCCTTTTGGTGAAATTTTACCAACTAAAATATCGCCGGCCATTACTTCAGCGCCAACACGAATAATTCCCTCTTCATCAAGATTTTTTAATTTATCTTCGGAAACATTTGGAATGTCTGGAGTAATAACCTCTGGCCCAAGTTTTGTATCTCGAATATCGCAATAATAATCTTCAATATAAACTGAACTAAATTTATCTTGCTGAACCACGCGCTCGGATAATATAATTGCGTCTTCAAAATTCGCGCCACTCCACGATGCAAATGCGACAAGTAAGTTTTGTCCAAGACCAAGCACACCATTTACCATCCCAGGACCATCAACCAGAATATCGCCTTTTTTAACTTTGTCTCCCTTATTAACTAATAGTTTTTGTGAAATGGAAGTTCCCTGGTTAGATCGTTTAAAGTTTGACAATGGATATGTCATTAATCCTTCGTTTTTATATTTCATTGTAACGGAGCTAGCGTCAGCTGACATAACTTCACCATCTTCAACTGCTTTAATAAGATAACCAGAGTCTGCCGCCGCTTTCTCTTCAACTCCTGTTCCAACATACGGAACTTCAGATTTTACAGAAATAACAGCCTGACGTTGCATGTTTGAACCCATGAGCGCGCGGTTTGCGTCATCGTGAGCTAAAAACGGAATTAAAGAAGTTGAAATACTAATAAACTGCTCCGGAGATACATCCATAAAATCAACTTCGTCGCGCAAACAAGTTCCTGGCTCACCTTTTATTCGAGCCTCCACAAATTCGCTAGAAATTTTTCCATTCTCAATTTTTACTCCACCATGAGCAATTTTATATTTTTCTTCTTCGAGTGCGTCGAGCCAAACTAATTCTTTTGTAATTTCACCTTTAGTAATTTTTACATAAGGCGTCTCTAAAAATCCAAATTTATTAATACGGGCGTAGCCTGCAATATAGTTAATAAGACCAATGTTTGCACCTTCTGGTGTTTGAATAGGGCATATTCGTCCATAGTGAGAGGTGTGAACATCACGAACCTCAAAACCAGCTCTTTCTCGTGTAAGTCCACCTGGGCCCATAGCAGAGAGACGTCGCTTGTGCTCAATCTCAGATAATGGATTTACTTGATCCATGAACTGTGAAAGCTGGGAAGAAGCAAAAAATTCGCGAACTGTCGCCATAAGAGGCCTCGCATTTAAGAGAGCACCTGGCGCGAAATTTTCTTCTGTTATTGTGGACATTCTGTCCTGCACAACACGGCGCAGACGGGCAAAACCAACTCGCATTTTATTTTGAAGTAATTCTCCAACTGCGCGAACACGTCTGTTGCCAAGATGGTCAATATCATCAGGCTCTGCTGCCTGATTATTATTTAAGCGAATTATTTCTTTTGTAATTGAGACTAAATCATCAAAACGAAGGAGATGAGAATCTGATTTTGATTGCAAGCGTTGATTCATTTTAAATCGTCCTACTTCTGAAAGATCATAACGATCAAAGCGCTTGAACATTGCATCAATAAGTGATTTTGCATTTTCTGGAGTTGCTAGGTCTCCTGGTCTAAGTCTTTTATATATTTCTAAATATGAATCATCAACAGACTTTGCTACATCTTTTTTAAGTGTTGCTGGCAAATACTTAAGCGGTCCTTTATCAACATCTTGGAAAAGTTCAGCAATAAGTTCTTGGCTCTGAAATTCTTTTCCTTCCATTGAAGCAAATGCCCTAAGTAAGCTTGTTATAGGTACTTTACGACGACGATCAATTTTCACTCCAATTAATCCGTCTGTGTCCGTATCTAATTCTAACCAAGCTCCACGGTTTGGAATAACTTTTGCACCAAATAACTTTTTGCCACGATAAACTAAGCAGGTGAAATATGCACCAGGAGATCGAATAAGCTGAGAAATAACTACACGCTCAACGCCATTTATAATAAAAGTGCCGCGTGGAGTCATAAGAGGAATATCTCCAATATAAACGTCTTGCTCTTTTTCCTTGCCACTTCTTGGACTTACAAGACGCAACTTTACGCGGAGTGCAGCCTCAAACGTAACTCCTTTTTCAATAGATAATGCTTCGGTATATTTTGGTTCATCAAAATGATATTCATCAAAATGCAATTCATACTCCTTGCCTGTGTAGTCTTTAATAGGAGAAATTTCTTTAAAGAGCTCGGACAAACCGTCTTTCAAAAGCCTCTCATAAGATGAGATTTGAATTTCGGCGAGCGGCGGTTGATTAATATATTGTCCAGTTACGTTGGAAAAACGTTTAGTAGGTAATGGCATAGCTATGATACCAAAGGCGAAAGTTATTAATTATAATTTATAGACATTATGAATAATTAATTTTCTACTACAATTTTCATATTTTGGCTCCGACTTTGTAAAAATTTCTCAATGTATATTTCATATACACCTTCAAAATTTTTACTTCGTCTCGCTCAAAATCTGTAAATTTCGTCACGAACTTAATTATACAAAATGTCTAATAGCTAAAGACAGAATTTATTCGTCTGTTAAGCTATTTTCGTAATCCTTTTCCTATTAAAAATCCTATTTATATTTCGAAATTTTCTCCTTGCTATAATATCGTTAAAAACACGAATAAAAACACGCCGCAACTCGTGCTTTTTATAGCCTTTATATATTGTTAGTTATTTAACACAGTTCTAAAATAAATGCAAGACTTTAATATAACTTATTAATCTGCGATTATCGTAAATATTTAGACTTATTTAACACATGCTCTTCAAGCGTTTTGGCAAAAATCGTTTTTGATGTTTTTGGATCTGAAATATAGAACCAATAACGACTTTCTTTAGGAGAAATCGCCGCCTTTATTGCTTGAATTCCTGGATTGCCAATTGGTGTTGGAGGCAACCCTTTATTCATGTAGCTATTATACGGTGAGTTAATTTTAAAGTCAAGACTTGACAGTGGATAACATGTGGATGGCTCTTTTGCGTAACAAATAGAACCATCTACCTGAAGGGGCCAATTATTTGCCATCCTTTTAATCAGAATACCTGCCACCAATCGCCTATCTTCAAAACTTGGCACCTCTTTCTCCAGAATTGAGGCGAGAATTAATGTTTCATAATTCTTAGTTTCATCTCCAGTTAATAATTCTTCCGTCTTTTCTTTAAAAACAATAGTCATTTTTTCTACTATAACCTCTGGGCTGGAATGTTCATAAAACCGATACGTATCTGGAAAAAGATACCCTTCTAAACTTTTTGACTGTTTTTTATTGTAAGAAAGAAGTTCTCCCGGTTTCAAAACACTATTTTTAGAAAGCTCTGCATCTATATCATAAATTGTTGCTCCTTCTGTTATTTGAATAGTTACCTCTTCATCCCCGCCTACAATAAGAAATTTTAAGATGTTCCAATATGATAATTGTCCCTGAAATAAATATTTTCCGGGACGCAACTTATCAGCACTAGACGTAATAAAAGCTATGGTTTTAAAAACCAATGGTGAGCGAATTAATTTATTGTTATAAAGGAAGTCTGTAATTTCATTCACGCCCATCCCAGCTTCAATTCTTATTTCTATTGGCGACAAAATAGAAACATTAATTGGTAATAAATTCCACAAAAATATTCCAATTACAATGACTGCAACGCCAACAAATAAATATTTTATTAATTTAAATTTATCAATCATAACCAAGATTAAAAATTTTTAAACTTTCCCTGCAATACCATAAATCATTCCGAATAAAAAGAAACTAGAAACAAGATTAGACCCACCATAACTCATAAACGCCAGCGGTAAACCGATAACAGGAAGTAAACCTATAGCTGAACCAATATTTATAGCGAAATGAACACAAAATATAGTTGCGGCGCCAAGCACAACAAAACGCTCAAAATTTGTACTAGATTGAACTCCAATTTTTAAAGTTATAAAAATAAAATATGTAAAATCTAATAGATAAATAATTCCGACAATTAAGCCCCATTCTTCAATAAGCGCCGCAAAAATAAAATCTGAATGAGCCTCCGGTAAAAATCCAAGTTGAGACTGCGTTCCTTGACCGTACCCTTTACCCCAAAAACCAGCGGAACCAATGGCGATTTTTGATTGATTTACATTCCAATTTACTCCAAGTAAATCTCGGTCGGGATTTACAAGTGCAATAATTCTATCTTTCTGATATGGCGCAAGCAAGTTATACCAACCAAAAATACCTAGCACAATTGCAAAAATTAGAAAAGACATCAAATACCGTAGAGGAAGCCCGGATAAAAGAAGAAAACTAAGCCACAGTAGCCCAAAAACAATTCCAGAGCCCAAGTCTGGCTGCAACATAACAAGCCCCATAGGAATCATTGTGAGCACTCCTGAAATGAAAATGGTACGCATTCTTGCTATGCGAATATGAGAAGTTGCAAAAAAATAAGCAAGTAAAAATACTAATGCAACCTTAGCAAATTCTGATGGTTGAAATCGAAATGGTCCAAATATAAGCCAAGCTCGTTGACCACGTGTAAATGGCGCAACAAAATAAGTAACTATGAGTAACGCGATCGAGAAGGCATAAATACCGTAAATTGCCCAACTATAATTTATAAAAGGACGTAAATCTAAATACCTAAATCCGAAAAATATAACAACACCTACTACAAGCCATGCGAGTTGCAACAGAAAAAAATCTCTCGAGATACTAGAGAGAACAAGTAGACTCAAACCAATCATTATACTTACAGAAATAAAAAGTGATCGTTGGAGATTATTCATCAATCAAATTTAAAAATCAAAATTTATGAAGTTTGAAAGTTATTCCATAACTTTCAAACAACCAGAATTTTTATTTTTCATATTTAATTTTTTATATTATTTCAAGGCCTAAGGGCGTCAAAGTAAAATTTAGTTGCGTCCAGATTTATATCCAGATTGCCAAAAGGAAAATCAATTGTAAAGGCGCGACGCTCGAATGCTCTTACAGTCTGTACCGCTGTTTTTGAAACACCAACTAACGCTCCGCTACTGCCATAAAAAAGTGCGCCAATGTCTATATTATCAAAAAGCAACGTTTCATTATTTGTTATATCTCCCTCTATTATGATATGTCCATTTTCTATTCTCTTTGGGGTACTAGCAAATGAAATATTTGGTTTAGAAAATTCTTCTATTCTAATCCACTTAGGACTACCAAGAGTAACGCGTAGCGATCGTGCCTCCTGTATTCCTATTAAAGGAAATACCAGATTTTTTTCTTGATCACCAGGATAAACAAACGTCTCACCGTTAAAAGTTTTAAGTATGCTTCCACCTGAATCAAGTACATTTACTGTATATATTATACTTTTTGATCCAACCTGATTATTAGGATTTGAAAGTCGTACAAGCGCCACTGGTTCCTTTGCAAAAAATATACTGCTTAAACTAACTGAAATATTTTTTGTGTCCCCAATACAAGCCGCGCACTCTCCGCCACAATCAACGCCAGTTTCATTTTGATTTTGCTTCTTATCAAAACAAGATGGCACTGGTTTTAAAAAAGAAATATAAACAAGATAAATAATACCAAATAATATTATTAGATATACTACTCCATATATAATTTGTTTTGTTGTTCTTGCCATCCCGTTAGAAGCAGATCGCGATAAACAAGTCACGTTTTCTGCTATTAATTATATAATTCATTTTAATATTATTTCGTCTTAATTTACTAATATGAGCGATCGCGGCTTCTAACGGGACAAGTTCTTACTAGTTAATATTTTAACGAAGTCTGACGTCCCCTGAAGTCGGATAACCCTCGACATCCGACTACCCAAATATTAATGCAACTGTTCCCCTCATCTGGTAACCCAAATATTATTTTCTTGTGTCTTGGTTACCGGATGAGGTAATTTTTCTCCAATATCTCCTGAAGTCGAATAACCCCAGACATCCGACTATCCAAATATTGATTTTTTTGTCTTTAGGTAGTCGGATGTCATAATATTGGGCCTTTTCTTTCTTGTTATTGTCTTCGGTTATCCGACTTCATAATATTGATCTTTATCGTTTATTTTTCTCCTATGTCCCCCGAAGTCGGATAACCCAAATATTGAGTTTTTTCTTGCAGTAGGTTATCCGACTTCATAACATTAAGTTCCATCGTCATTTTACCGGACATCGGATCAGATAATATTATTTTTTATCAAAATGATATTAGACCCAATACATAAATGATAACAAAAAAATGAAAAAAAAACACCCCGCGGAGATACACACGCGGAGGTGAAGATACAGGGAGAGGCATTGAGTAGCATGGGCTTGTATCAATTAATGCAGATTCGGTCTGCAAGGCCCGACGAACAAGTCCATCAATGTGGTCTCTCCCCGAGATTGAAATTTTCAAAAGAACTCACCCGAGGCGATGGCCACTAATGTGGCACCGCCTCGGGTCGTCTATTTATCGCTTCCGGATTGACGTAGACCGGAGCTCACCCACTTTTTCACTCCGAATCACGGGCAAATCGGAAACTCGGCTCTAATTATCCCCACGACCGCCGAGATGTTCATGGTGAGGCTTACAAAAGAACCGCGGGAGAAACTCGAACTGTATTAGGACTGCTGGCTAGGTCGGTTGGCATTGCCAACTCAGAACTACCTTATCGGGCCACGCCACCTAGAAGTTCCTCCCGCGAAGTTTATTCACTTTCTTGCATAACTATTCAGCAAATGAACAAATTTCGTAGGATGATCTATAAATTTTTGAGATTTGAGATTTAATTTTTAATTTACTTTCTCTCCCCGAGTAAATGTTTTTAATACCTGACTTTCCTAAATAATATCTTACTTGTCTGAAACGGTATGCTTAAAAAAACACTTACTCGGAGAGAAAATATTTACGGTCCCCCCAAGCACAGCCTGTGTGTCATGGGGGGACCGGGCAAGAGTTCGTTTGCACGCAACGAACATAGTTGATTAAACCATATTCCACCAAGTATGCGGCAATACGATTGGTGGAAATACTTGCGGGTAGAGGAAATGCGCCATTCGCGAAATTTTTATTCCGGATAATCTAGCGCATCTCATTCTCTGCCCTTAAATCAAAGAACTCGCGGGAGGATACAGGGGAGGCATAACCCGGCCTCAGAAGGGAGTCTTTAACCCAGACTCACGGTCTTTCTTTAAATGAAACCCAACTGACTCCTCCCGCGAAATTTATTCATTTTCTTGCATAACCATTTAGCAAATGAACAAATTTCGTAGGATGATCTTTAAATTTTGAGATTTGAGATTTAATTTTTAATTTACTTTCACCTCCGGCGAGGTATGGGCCTGACCGAAGTCTAGACCCAAGCCTAGCAAGACGAAATCAAATTAAAAATGTTGGGGAGGAGTGTGGATTTATCATCCGAGGATCATATCCACCACCCCTCCCTGGTTTTTTGTCTTAACTTAAGTTTTTATTAGTAAGGTGCAACGCTCGCGCTAGTGTGGTGAAACCCCTCGGGTGGTTTAAATGCCACCCCTAACGAACGCTTGCAATGCGTATTATAGCATACTTTGCCAAATAATGCAATAGCACTAGAAAAGGCCTAAAATAGGCACTTTTACTCACAATATATCGTAACCAGGTTACGATATATTTAATTATATGTTATAACAAAAGACTATTGACTTTTTAATCTTAAAAAGTAGAATACTAAATAGCATTTGAGTAAATCCTAGGCGAAAAAAGGAGAAACAAACCATGGAAGTGACTATCGTTCTCTGCTCTATATTTTCAATCTTCTTAATAATGATCCATTATCCACTGGGCGCTCTGTTTTTTATGTTATTCGCTCTCGCGCGCGCGACGGTACCACACGTGGAACAAATAGAGCTATTAGAAAAAGCTGTCTTAAATAAATGGAAGAAAAAACCTACCGAAGTTATAATGCTTACGATTTTGGCGATAGCTCTAATGGCCATAATACCATCCCTAATTAACCGTTGCTGATTGTTTGAGGTGTTTCATTAGCAAACATGTACACTAAAGCGAGTCATTCGGAAAATATTAATTAGGTATGGTATAATCCCTGGAAGCTGGACAGTCGCCCTTGTACTGCTTGTTATCGATTTCGCCCTTTTTGTCAGTTCGCGATTTAACCTTATATAAGGCCGAGACAAACGCCATCTAATGAATGGCGTTTTTTATTATTCAATATACTATAACAGGATTACAAACCCATAGCCTTCTTTCTTCGAGCTTCGTTTTCATCAAGAATCATTTTGCGAATTCGGACGTTTTTTGGAGTAATTTCGACAAGTTCATTATCACTAATATATTCTAAGGCTAACTCTAAACTCATTATTTTTGGAGTGCTAAAATGATCGTCCAGTCCTTGATTTTTAGAACGCATATTTGAAAGCTCTTTTTCTTTGCAAACATTTACGCTAATGTCTTGCTCACGCGCGCTCTCCCCCACTACTTGCCCTTTATAAATTTCTACTCCAGGTCCAAAAAAAAGCGTACCTCGGTCTTGCACATTCATAAGTCCATACATTGTAGTCTTGCCTGTTTCATGCGCTACAAGTGAGCCACGCTCTTTATCTTTCCAATCTTTAAAGTCTTCGTCATATTTTTCAAAATTTGTATTTATAATTCCGAGTCCTTTAGTATCCGTCAAAAATTCATTTCGATAACCAAAAAGTCCTCGTGTTGGAATACTAAATTCTAAATATGAAATTCCCTCTTCTACTTTCAAATCTAACATTTGAGCGTGCCTTGCTCCTAATTTCTGAATGACTGCCCCAGAATGAATTTCCGGAACTTCTATAAACGCTTTTTCATATGGCGTAAGATTTTTTCCATCAATATTTTTTAGAATAACTTGTGGGCGTGAAACTTGAAATTCATATCCCTCGCGTCTAAGACGCTCAATTAAAATCTCTAAATGAAGTTCGCCACGGCCAGAAACTACCCATGCACCCATAGACGAATTTATTTCGTCTTCAACTTGAAGAGCAGTATCTGTTTCTAGTTCTTTATATAAGCGTTCACGAACTTGCCTGCCAGTTGAGAAAGTTCCTTCTCTACCAACAAAAGGCGAATCATTTATTCGGAAAGTCATTTTAACTGTTGGCTCTTCAATGTCGAGAAGTGGTAGCGCTACAGGATTATTTACGTCCGCGATTGTCTCTCCGATGTTTATTTCTGGGATTCCAGAGATTGCTGCGATATCACCAGCCATAATTTCGGTTGCATCGTCTCTTTTTAGACCAGAAAAAGTCATTACCGAAGTTGGACGATATTTTTTTATTTCACCTTTCCGATTAATATGCGCAATTTCTACTCCAGCTTTTAAAACTCCGTTATATACTTTTCCTGTTGCAATTCTGCCCTTAAAACTATCACCTGAGACAGTTGTAATTAACATTTGAAGCGGTTTAGTTGAATCACTTTTTGGTTCTGGAATATGCTCTAAAATAGCTTCAAATATTGGGCTAATATCTTTCATTTTTGAAATGTCTGGTTCGGTGCCGGCAAGTCCTTGTTTTGCCACAGCATAAACTACCGGAAAATCTAAAAGTTCGCTTGGAGCGCCGAGCTCCCCGAATAAATCAAAAGTCTTGTCTAGTGCAAACGATGGTCTAGCATCTGGTTTATCAACCTTATTAATAACTACTATTACTTTTAAGTTCATCTGCAATGCCTTTTTTAAAACAAATCTTGTCTGTGGCATTGGACCTTCCTTAGCATCAACCAAAAGCAACGCGCCTTCTGCCATATTTAAAACTCGCTCTACTTCTCCGCCAAAATCGGCGTGACCTGGAGTATCAATGATATTTATTTTCACCCCGTTAGAAACTTCAGAGACGTCAGATTTGGTATCGCCCGATTGCAATGACGATGGGGCGGATGAGTTTCTAATGGGGTTGGTTCCAGCTGCGTCAGGGCTTCCCGGAGGAACCCAAACAACGCTCGCGTTTTTTGAAAAAATTGTAATACCCCGCTCTCTTTCAAGTTCGTTAGAATCCATTATTAGACCAGCTGCTTCAACCTCCTTGCCCATCTTTGTTTTTGATTGCCTTAATAAGGCATCAACCAATGTGGTCTTACCATGGTCTACGTGAGCAATTATGGCTATGTTTCTGATATTCATTATATTTTATGTATTTATTTACAGTTAAGAAGTAAGCACAATTTTAACACACTTATTTATAATTGGCAAAGATATTTATTTATTTGCAAATTAAATCTTTTTAATATACAATACAAAAAGTTCGAGCTCCATGGAGGTGAATTGAAATGACCGAAAAACATGCAAGAATTGCTGATTTAAAAATTGATACAAATCTAGATGTTGGAATTGATACACATAGAGCAGAATTTAATGCGATTATAGAGCGTAGTTTAGTTGCAGGCAAAGTTCATCTTGCAATTTACGCCAGAGACAAAGATACAGTAGAAGCATTACGAGAACTTAAAAAACTTTTAAAAGAATCTACGTCAGAAAGCCAATGCGTTATCTCAACCTCAGTTGTACCTCCTAATCTTGCTGGACTTTTCATCCGCATTAGTTAAATTAAAATCAACAATTTTAATTTAACTAATGAAATCATAAATAAGTAAACAAGAAAACAACCGCTCGGTAAATACGGCGGTTTTTTTGTTTAAACTAATAAGTTAGATCTATTTTCCTCAACAGTGTTCTGGCGAAGCCTACTTTCGCCTTGACGACTATCATCAGCGTTTATCGCTTTTACTTCTCTGTTCGGAATGGGAAGAGGTAGTGCACGATAGACTAAATCACCAGAACACTAGTGACGAAACTTTAAATAAACCAATTTATATATTAGTTTTTCTTATTTAAAGTTAAAAATATTTTGTTGTACATCAGCATTGGGATGGCCGGCTACCCATTAGTACCCTTCGGCTGAATACATTACTGTACTTACACCTTGGGCCTATCAACGTAGTAGTCTTCTACGAGGGCATACCTCGCGCACAGCACGAGAAAATCGTAAATAATAAATCATAAAATTCAAACAAACTTAAAAATTAAAATTTTAAATATCAAAACAAAGCGAAAGCTTCTGTTTAGAATTTTGAAATTAGAATTTGGGTATTGTTTAGAATTTAGACTTTAGAAATTAGAATTTCCTTGTGCCATGCACAAGGCATATCATGACTAATCTTGGAGTAGGCTTCGCGCTTAGATGCTTTCAGCGCTTATCCCTTCCAGACATAGCTACCGAGCAATTCACTTGGTAGCAAAGCTCGTAGACCAGAGGTCTGTTCAGCCCGATCCTCTCGTACAAGGGCCAACTCTCCTCAATCATGTAACGCCTGCAGCAGATAGAGACCAACCTGTCTCACGACGGTCTGACAATGTTTTCCCTTATTACTAAGAGCATTAGACTATACCTTTCCCGAGCGTTCGTACGCATCGGGACTGACGTGTTAGCTAGAAGATGATAACATCACATTTTCTAACTCTGTCGCGCTTGGCGACAAGTCGTTACGGGGATATACAATCTTGTAGTTCATTGATGGAATTACGAATGGTCGGACAATATCCAAAAATCTTGCGTAATCATGTCTACTAATTGCAAGCTTGAATTTTGTCCTGTCCTTAACAACTGTTGGTGTTATACCATAACGGTTCTTGAAAAAATCCGCGATACACGTTTGCTCATCGTAAGAAAAGCTATGTGTGCTTATCGTCAAATTTTCTCCATTATTTGAACCGTCATCCATAAACCAAACAGCAATCGCTCGCGGAGTAAGTAAGTTAAAAATATTTTCTGGCAAAATCTTTACTCCATCACTATAAAACAAATGATGAAGCATTCCGAATTCTCTCAAACTTTTTGTATGAAAGTACCAAGAAACCTCGTGGAGGCTCCTTTTGGGATTCTCCCACACACTCTCTTTTGGTTCTTTTAAAACAAAATCTTTTAAAATTTCGTATTTCCAGAAAACATAATCTTTTTGCTTTTCTCCGTGATGTACTCTAAAACGCGCCGTGATCGGATGCTTAAATCCAATCGAGCGACATTCTAGACGCGCATCGCCTAACAATGATCCTATAATCACATCAAACTGATGTGGCGAAAAATAAGATTGTAATCTTCCCACGATATTATCCATTACATAATTCTACCACGTAAAGTGGCTACACCACCACGCGAAATGTCAAATTATATAACCGGACTTCACCGTTATGAGTCAATTTATCCTGGGCTCATGTAGTTTTCACTAACCCAGCTCACGTACCCTTTTAATTGGCGAACAGCCAAACGCTTGGGACCTTCTCCAGCCCCGCGCTAGGGTGAGCCGACATCGCCTGTCGGTATTTTCTCTTCTTACAAAGAGGTTCGGACTATATCTTCATCCTTTCTGATCAGAAAGGAGATGGCGTATTAGTTACGTTTTCACGCAACTCTCGCGCTTACGCGCTCAGTCTCTACGGGGTTATAACTCAATTTATAGTTCATTGATAAAATGATGTTTCGAGCAATTAGTTTTTTTAATCGAGGTATCGACGAACTTAAAAAACGAATGCGTGAATATGTTTTATCTTTATTTAATGTCACCTCAAGACCAAGTATTTTTAACTTAGAAATTAACTTGTGTTGATCCTCTAAGTCATATTGTTGGGTATTGAGATAATAATTCGATAAACCGCACCGCGAACCATCATCCATAAACCATATTGCAAGTATTATTGGATCTAGCTTAAGAGAACTTGGAATTAGTTTCTTTTTATTTTGATAAAATAATTTGTACAGTTTTGTAATTTCTGGCAATTGTTTCGAGTAAAATCTATAAGCTATTCTATTTCCATTACTCTTTCTCATTTTTGGACCAGATCTACATATATTTCTCAAAATAGAAAATTTCCAATCAACATATTCTTTTTGTTTAAAAGAGTGGTTGATTTCTAAAAGCGCATCTTTGCGTCCTTTAAAAATTCTCACATATCCGTCACCTAAAATCGATCCGATAATTACTGATCGTTGTAATTGAGTTAAACTTCCCACGGTATTGTCCATGCGCACATTTTAGCATATATGCTAGGGTCTATGCACTTGGAGTCCACCGTTATAAGCCATGTTTTTTATTCTAATCATTTTGTATTCTAGGAACTAGAATACGCAGATTAAGGTATGACATTGCTGTCATAGCACCCCGATATGTTAAGGTGCCGAGCGTGATCGTCGATAGGGACTCTCGGATCACACTAGCCTGTTATCCCCGGAGTAGCTTTTATCCGTTGTCTCCGACCTTTCTATAAAGCGCCCCATACAGTTAAGTACAAAGCATTATCGTCGGGTCACTAAGTTCCGCTTTCGCGGCTGCGCGACTTGTAGGTCTTGCAGTCAGGCTGGCTTCTGCCTTTACACGTCCGGCCCGATTTCCATCCGGGCTAAGCCAACCTTAATAAACTCCTCCGTTACTTTTTAGGCAAATTGTTACTTCCCAACACATATTTTTGGATTCAAGTTATACTTGACAAAACATTTATTCAATGTTATTTATATTTTAAGGAGATAAGGTAAATTCCTCCCTCAATTGCAATCCCTTCGGGGATATTTTTGTTTAATAATACCATGTGTAGCGGCGACTTCATCTGCACTTTGGTAGTTCAATGATTTTCGATACTTGTGATTTAGAAAAGCAATAGTATCTTGTAGCCTCG
>JAUXUB010000058.1 GCA_030680955.1 bacterium
GCACTCCGTCGCAAGACCTATGCATGGATTGATCCAGTCAACGGCTGGTTTGTCATCGATACTTCCAATGCCGCAAAGGCTGATGAGTTGATCGAGTTGTTACATAAATCAATTGAGGGATGTTCACTTGCATTGGTTAAAACCCGGAAGTCACCCACTTCAGTCATGACCGAATGGCTTGCTGGGAACGATGTACCCGCTTCATTTACCATTGACCGAGACTGTGAACTATGCGGCACGGGCGATGAAAAAGCGACGGTGCGTTATGTACGTCATGCTCTTGATTCAGCGGAAATAATCAGGCATGTTAAAGAGGGCAAGAAAGCGACAAGGCTAGCCATGACATGGAGAGACAAAATTTCATTTACTTTAAATGAAAACATGCAGCTTAAACGCATTGCTTCACTTGATTTTATCAAAGAACAAATTGATGCCAGTGAAGCAGACGATGTATTTGACACTGATTTTGCCATTATGACGGGAGAGCTACCGCCTTTGTTGGCTGACCTCATGGATACACTTGGCGGGGAAGAACGCATCGGATAGAAAGTGCCAAGCGCTATTGGCATACAAGGGGTATAGAGCCGATCAAGTGCATTAAGTTCTGGTTAGGTGCCACAAGCTTTATTGATGCGCTCAGAGAGGCTCGGGATGCGGTTGTAGAGCAAGGAATTGTCGAGATGAAGATTTGGGCGGATGAAGATATTGGAAACATCTGGATTTCGGGGACTGCTCCTCAATTTCACCAAGGAAGGTTTGTGAGACCTTGTCCTTTTTAAAATCATTATGTCGTTCTACCAATATCCTGACTGGACACAATCAATTCGCAATCTTTACTGGTATCTAAGGCAATTTAGGAGTTTTGATTCTGTCAAAATTCGCAAGCATTACCGTCGAATTGCACTTGAAAAAAAACGCCTCCAAAGTGAAGGCGTTGATGCCAAGTTAGTGCGGCTTCTATGTCGTCATATGGTCAACTTGAAAAATAAACATGCCGCGGAACGTTTTTGGAATGCTCATTTGCAGAAACTTCAAAAATCCATTTTTTAATTATTCTCTATTAACTTTAAAGAACGGCGCTTTGTTCAGGTACCTCATTGCTTTTTGGAAGTTTATATATTTTGTATTGTCTTGCCATGTGTGTAATTTCTAAATGAGTCATATGAAATTTTTATTGAATCTCTTGATTTATAGAAACAGTCGATTTATTTCTTAATAATTTACGACCTTCTTTACAAAGTGCCTCAAGTTTTTCATTTTCTTCATTTTGACTCTTTATAGCCGATGATAATCGGTCATGAGCATATTGAGATAGTGGTTCAATTTCTAAACCTTTGTCAAAGCATAAGATAGCGTCAGTGTATAACTCTTTGATTTTTAGAATATTACCAATATTGAATAAAATCCAGGATCCTCTGCCTTTGGTTAATTGATCAGCACGCCTATAAGCATTCATACCCTTATCAAATAAACTAAGTTTTAGACAAACATTGCCTAAATTTCCCCAATATGTCGGGTTTCCTCCATCAAGTTGAGTTAAAGTCTTAAATAAATATAGTGACTCTTTATCGTTGTTATTTTCTTGTAACAAATCTGCATAATTGAATATCAGCGACTCATTATTTGGAAAGTTCATGTAAGCACAATGCAGAACTTGGATTGCCGTCTCTATCGCTTGATTGTTTTTATGTATCTCTGCTAACTTTTCTGCAATTTTAGGATAATCTTTTGGCGAATTACTGTTAAGAAGAGCTATTGCTTTATCCTCTTCTCCTACTTTTACATAACTATCTGATAGAGTTAAAATTGTCATGGTATCGGATGGCGACTCAGCTAATCTCTTTAGTGCAAATGTTATTAAAAGATCATCGTAGTTATCCGATGTTAGGAACGAAAAAATAAGATTTAGAATTGGTGAGTTATTTTTATATTGTTCCGCCATGCCTTCCAGAAATTTGACCCCGTCGTTAGGAGCTATTTTAAAGTTTATATATGCAAGCCATGCCTCATTTATAAGACGTTCTTCGCCGGATTTACTGGCTAATGTCATTTCAAGCATTTCCTTGGCTTCTGTATATTTTTTTTCGTAGAAAGAAATAATCCAGTCATACGGATTACTCTCATACTCAATCTTGGATTCGGCCGCCTGAACGCTTTCGATTTCCGGCTTTAAGTTGCCTAATTTTTTAATTTGAATTCTGATTTGATTGCATGTGGCCCCTGTTGCTGCCTGAAGACTTTGGTCATTACGGTTTGGGTCGTATTTTCCTGGAGTAATTCCGATCAAATCGGTCGGTATATGAATATCGGAATTTTCCGGAATAACGTAAAAAACCCTATCTCTACCAAGCTTTCCAATAAACAACCCAAGCTCAAAGATAACATTGTCCCTAACTGACTGTGAATTTATACCTTTCATGACCACTACATCATCTGGACTAAAAACAAATATTCCAAAGTCCATTGACTCAACTACGTGGTTCAATGATTCGATTGTCGTTTTTGATAAGGTAAATACGCCTTGATCCCATACAGTGGCTTCAGCATCGTGCGCTAAATTTTGTTGTATTGCATACCCCACGTTCAAACCTTCTACCGAAGTGCCAATAAAAATTTTTGCTTTCATATAAATGTCTTTTTACCAAAATATTATTTTGTAAAGTGAAAATCCAAGGGAATAGGTTATCAAGAGGCTTATCATTCAATAATCTAACAGCAATGGTAGGGAAGCACCCAACTTTATGTACATTATGTCGAATTGCGCTCAAAAAAAACGCCTCCAAAGTGAAGGCGTGATGCTGAGTTAATTCGGCTTTTATGTCGGCATATGGTTAATCTTAAGAATCTGAAAGTTGCTTACAAGTTTTGGAATGCACATCTTCAAAGTACCTAAAAAATGCTGTTTTAATCTTCTGCAATTTCTAATGGCAATTTGACATAATATACATTATGCGAAGTATAACAAAAAATTAGAACAGCTAAAAGAAATGGAAATTGGCCCCCTGACCCTAAAGACTAATAAAATTAATTTTTACTTTCTTCTATCAACGGACGGACTACATCTACACCGTCAAATGTGGTCGTCCGTTTAAGTGCCTTGTTAAGAAATTATTTGAGCTCACCCCAGATGTAATCACGATCTTTATTCCAAAGCTCGATTTTGTTTCCTTTCAACTCGCCCCATATGTGATTGTTGTTTTTATCCCACAACTCTATTTTTGAATCTTGTTTCAACTCGCCCCAGATATAGTTTTTATTGTGATCCCAGAGTTCGATCTTGTTGTCTGATTTTAATTCTCCATATATGTAATTTCTTTCTTTATCCCATAATTCTATTTTTTTAGTCATTTTGATCCTAAATTTGGGAACTCGAATTTGGTATTAACGAAATCGCCGCTTACTTACCTTGTAGTGGTAATTTTTTTCTGGTCCGCTTTGCCGGGGATGAAGGGAGCATTTCAGATAATTTCCAGTCATCTGACGTTGGCTCGTAACCTATCTTCTTATTATTAGGATTCACACCCATCATTTCTAATTGTGAAAACATATGAAGATTCACTACCGGTATAGCTTGAGCTATTAATGAGTCTATGTAAAAATTATTTTTTAGCCATTTCTCAACCATTTCAAATGTGAATTCGGTTGAAAAAACAAAACGCGCTTCATAATCACCAACAAAAGAAACGAGGGGTACCTGTTGTCCTTCGGCGCGCCATTTCCCATCTAACGATACCATTACCTTAACGCGGACTAACGAGCTGTCATCTTTTGGCTTTAGCAACACCAAAGATACTTCATGATTAACCTCAGAAGTCAGCTTCGGGGCTAATAGTGATTGTCGTTGCACCTCAAGTTTAAGAAGTAGTACGCGTATTAATTGAGGTAAATGCTGGCTTGAGGCTGGTTTTTTTCCATTACTGGCCATAAATCGTCCTCTTCGACTTCAAAAATTGAGTCGTTATCTGTAAAGCCGTTGTCGAAATGATTCGGAGTTTTTTCTATGTTTACTATGACTATATTATGGCTATAAGTAGTGGTAGGCATAGCAAGATTAATGTCTGATTCTTTTGCTAAGGCACGCATAACTTCGGGATATTTGAGCGCAAGTTTTATTAGTCGAGCAGTGGTTCCAGCAGGGCTTGTTACACCTCTTTCCCATTTTGAAAATCCCTGCGATCCTCCACCGAATATTTTGTTAGCTTCTTTTTGAGTTAGCTCATATTTCTCCCTAATTGCTAAGACATCCGAGGGTGATATATAACCAAGTAAGCTTGATTGATAATTCTGAATTAGATGCTGATTTTCCTTGCGTTGCCCGTGAAGATAGCCGCGCGTTCCACAGATATTACAAATTGCGTAATGTAAGCCTATGACTTTATGTGTTTTACGCCCATGGCGAAATATACATACATCGTCAGACTTAGGTTCCCACCTACCCGATTCGCATATTGGACAATGTTCACTAATAAATTTCATATTTATTTCACCTTATTGCTGCATGAATGCTAGCTATTAAGCACAATGAGTTGTTCTCGACGAACCCAAATTTAACGTAAATTTTATAGCCGTGTATCCATCTTGTGTGATTAGAACGATTCCATGTCATGGCATAGGCATCGCAATCAATAGTCCTGCCAATTGATGTTGCGCAACGTTCCGACTTTTCATAATCATTTGCATTAAGAGCACAAATAAACTTCTTTAATTCGTCGTCATTTAACTCAGGACTAAAATCACAAGCCTGATCCACCGTAGCTTGTTCGTTGATTACTCGTAGCCCATGGACATTGAGAAGCGTTTTAGCTTTTGTGAGTTCATAAACAGGCCCATTGCTTATGATGGTGCGACCTTTCGCATTAACAACGGTAACACAAGCACCGGAGACCAAAAGTCTACATTTTTCATTATTAACCATAAAGGTTTGGTTTGCAATCTATAGGTAAGCGATCGACTATATCCCCCCAGCATAAATAACAGAGAGACTATAAATACATCATGCCGCAATTTAACAGTAATAGCGGCGAAGCGAAACCATTAGCCCAAGACTTATTTTTCCATAACAATATATACGATTATTTTTTTAAATGGACAAGGATGCATAAACCGACCATCGTGAAGATTTGAAGCCGTGCCAGAAATCCAGATGTTGCCTATCTCAATGCGAAATACGAATTTTTAAAAAACGCTCTGCCGTTCATGATATTTCAGACGCTCACTCCTGTGATGCTCATCTATGAGAAACCATAATCATGGCTTACGTTCAATTTGCGGTAACCAGCCAGGATTTATACCCTCGTCGCCATATGCTCCCCGGGAGTGTTCATTCCGTTTGCGCTTGTTAAAGTCCAAATCCCAGTCCTTAAAGACGCGAAAAT
>JAUXUB010000040.1 GCA_030680955.1 bacterium
ATGATGAAATTCTTCCGGGTGCGATAAACCACGTATTGGAATTGGTAAAAAAATATCCGGAAATAGATTATATGTGGGTAGATTTTGCTCATGGCGAAGATCGCAAATTGGCTATCCCTTTTCCTGAAGAAAGATTTTTTAGGGATCGAGACGAAGTCCTTGAAATCTTAGGACCAAATATAGGCCTTTTATCGACTATGTTTATAAAGCGCAGCAAAGGGATGCCCTTTTTAGATCTAGGTCGAAAAAACGCCATCGGATTTGCGTTCGCTGTGCTGGTTCCGATATTGGGTACTCTAACTGGAGATGGCAAGTTTTTTTTCCTTCGTGGTCCATATGTCTTTAATCATCCAACAACTATTGATGAAATAAAAGAAATAACTACAAGAACAGGTAGTATAAAGAACGACGGTTTTGATATATATGGTGTGAATTTTTATCAAATTGTTTCTCTTTTTAAAAGCAAATTTAAGAAACAATCTATGAAGAAGTTTTTATCCGATAATTTTGCAGCTGTTTGGCGCGGCATGTTGGTTGGATATGTAGGTGGTTGGGATACACCCAATGGTAAACGATGGCGCATGTTTAAGCTGTATTGGTCTTACCCAGAGTTTTACTTAGCAATTCCATTTTTATTATTGCCAGCTTCAGTTGATAGATTGTTATATAAGATTTATAAATTGTTTTTTAGCCATCGGCATTTTAGATTTAGTAAAAATAACCCATAGACACATTGTTAAAAGTTTGATATTCTACTCTTGATATGTCTACTGTTTCTCCAGAAATTGACAAATGCAGAGTATGTGGTTCTAAAAAATTAACCGCTATTTTTTCATTAGGGGATCTTTATGTTTCTGATTTTCTTGATAATTCAGATATGGATTCAGCGCAGAAAGCACCTCTAGAGTTGGTGCTATGTAGCGCAAATGAAGGTGGGTGCGGTTTGCTTCAGTTAAAGCATACAGTTTCCAATGAAGTAATGTATAGGCAATATTGGTATTTATCTGGTACTAATAAGACCATGACAAATGAATTGCATGATATTGCTAGTACGCTGGAATCCATGGTAAATCTAAAAGAAGGTGATTATGTTATTGATGTTGGTGCTAACGATGGAACTTTGCTGCGTGGCTATAAAGCAAAAGGTGTAAAACTTACAGGATTTGAGCCGGCAAAAAATTTAGAAAAACATAACAGTGTAGGCACTACAAAAATAATTAATGATTTTTTTAATTTTCTAGCGTGGCAGAAAGAATTTGGCAATGTAAAAGCAAAAGTAATAACAGCTATCGCCATGTTTTATGATTTAAATGATCCAAATATATTTGTTGGTGATGTAGTAAAATGTTTGGATAGCGATGGTGTGTTTATTATTCAAATGAGTTATTTGCCATCCATGCTTTCTACTAATGAACTTGGTAATATCTGCCATGAACATTTAGAATATTATTCTTTATTATCACTTGAGAATTTGTTAAACAGGCACAATTTAGAAGTTTTTGACGTTGAATTAAATGATATAAATGGTGGAAGTTTTCGCGCCTATATTAGACATTGTGGTTTTGGTAAAAATATAAATGTAAAAAATAATGCAGAAGGTCGAGTAAAAGCTCTCAGAGAATCAGAAGCACGATTGGGTTTGGCTGATAGAAAAGTTTATGATGAATTCGTAATGCGAGTAAACAACATTAGAGATAAAGTTGTTAGTTTAATTAAAGATGAAGTTATAAAAGGAAAAAAAGTTTATGTCTATGGGGCTTCAACTAAAGGGAACACCTTACTTCAGTATTTCAATTTGGATAAAAGCTTAATTACTGCCGCGGCTGAGCGAAATCCGGCCAAATGGGGAAAGAAAACCGTTGGAACGAATATAGATATTATATCTGAAGATAAAGCGCGAGAGGATAATCCAGATTATTTTTTGGTATTACCCTGGCATTTTTTGAATGAGTTTAGAGAACGTGAAGCTACATACTTGAAAAATGGAGGAAAATTCATTGTGCCTATGCCAGAGTTTAAAGTTGTGGAATCTTAATTATATTAAAATGAAAAAAGCATTAATAACTGGTATCACTGGACAAGATGGATCGTATTTAGCTGAATTCTTGCTTGAAATGGGCTATGAAGTGCACGGATTGGTTAGACGCGCCAGCACTTTTAATCGTGAGCGAATTCAGCACTTATTTCCAGACATACATGATCAAAAAAATCGCATTATACTCCATTATGGTGATTTAACTGATTCTAGTTCTTTAGGGCGAGTTATTTTGTCGGTAAAGCCAGACGAAGTATATAATCTAGGAGCTCAAAGTCATGTGGGTTTAAGTTTTGATATGTCAGAGTTTACTGGAGACGTAACTGGAATTTCAGTAACGCGACTTCTAGAATCTATAAGAAATAATTATCCGGCTGCTAAATTTTATCAAGCATCTAGTTCCGAAATGTTTGGGAAAGCCCAGGAAGTTCCGCAAAAAGAAACTACGCCATTTTACCCAAGAAGTCCGTATGGCGTTGCCAAAGTTTATGGTTATTGGGCTACTGTAAATTATCGTGAGAGCTATGGCATGTTTGCTTGTAATGGAATTTTATTTAATCATGAATCACCCCGTAGGGCTGAAAATTTTGTGTCTCGTAAAATAACTTTAGGTTTGGCAAAAATAATGGGTGGCAAGTCAGAAAAATTATATTTGGGCAATTTGTATGCTAAGCGCGATTGGGGGTATGCAAGGGATTATGTAGAGGGTATGCATCTTATGCTTCAAGCAGACAAACCAGATGATTATATACTTGCTACTCACGAAACCCATTCTGTTAAAGATTTTGTTAATGAATGCGCTGGGCTCCTAGCTCTTGACTTGGTATGGGATGGTCATGGAATTAATGAAAAAGGCATTGACCGTAAAACAGGCAAGACGCTTATAGAAATTGATTCGCGATATATCCGACCTGCAGAGGTAGATATTCTTCAGGGAGATTACTCTAAAGCAAAGGAAAAATTAAATTGGCTTCCAAAGACTAGTTTTAAAGAATTGGTAAAAATCATGCTAGAAAGTGACTTGAAATCTGTAGGTTCGGTTAAAAATGTATAGGTGGTGATAATTTTTTAAAATATAAACTATCAATAGTTTATTAATTATTGTTTAGAAAAACCAGAATAAATCAATTTGCAGTTGTTATTAAATTAATTATTAACAAAATTATGGTTTCTTATACGAACCACTTCTTACTTAAATGAATTCTAAAACCATACTTTTTGGCGGAAGCGGATTTTTAGGCCCAATAATTTTGGAAAAATATCCAGATATTATTTCTGTTGGTCGAACTGTACCACCTCCCTATATAAAAAATAAACATATTCCAATTGATAACTTAGATGATTTAAATGTATTAGATGACCTAGACTTTGATAAAGTTATTTTTTTAATTGGGAGTTCTAATCACCATCAAATAAATACGAGAAGTGCAATGGGTTTAGATCACAATGTAATACCACTAAAGAAGGCACTTTATTACCTCCAAAATAGAAAGCTTAAAAAATTTATATGTTTTACTACAATTTTACTCTATGATGTGAATAGAATGAAATTACCAGTCAATGAATTAGAACCGATAGACCCATATATAAATGACTATGTTTTTAGTAAATATTTATCCGAAGAAATTATAAAGTTTTATTCAAAAAAAGTGCCTAGTATTATAGTCCGTTTTAGTAATATTTATGGCCCCACAAAACTAATTCGTCCAGATGTTGTGCCGACATTAATACAGAAAGCTTTATCTCCCAATGAAGTCACTGTTTGGAATACTACACCCGTGAGAGATTTTTTGTATCTAGATGATGCAGCGGAAGCCATAGTTAAACTTTTAGACGTCGATTATAATGGCATCGTAAATTTGGGTACTGGACAATCAGTCAGCATAGGCACGATTGTAGAGATTTTAGAAAAGTTATCTGGCAAGAAAATTATTGATCTTAAAAAAGAGGTTTCTGGTCCTATGAAATTTCAGTGTGATATTTCATTAGTGAGAAAACTTACGGGTTGGACTCCTAAGCACGGGATAGAAGATGGTTTGAAGTTAACATATGAAAGAATGAAAGGTTGGGCTGATGAGTGTCGTTGGTGGGAAAATAATTAAATTAAAAAAATGAGTGCGGTTAAAACAGCTTTTATTACTGGCGTTACTGGTCAAGATGGCTCATATTTAGCAGAGCTTTTAATAAATAAAGGTTATTTAGTGCATGGCTTAACAAAGACCTTGTCAGTAAATTTAAAAGGCCTTGATTTAGAATTTAAAGGCATATCAAGTAAATTAGTTCTACATAGTGGTGATGTTTCTGAAAAATCTACTATTTATGAATTAATTAAAAAAATAAAACCTGATGAAGTTTATCATTTGGCCACAAAGCACGATTTAAGTGACTCTCTTGATAATTATTTAGCTATTAGGTCCGTAGATTTTGATGGCACTTATTTTTTATTGAATGCAATTAAAGAACTTAAATCTAGTTGCAAGTTCTTTTTTGCTAGTACTAGCAAAGTGTTTGGGCGAGTTACTTCGTCGCCTCAAAATGAAAATACATTATTTAACCCGAATTCTTTATACGGCATTTCTAAAGTTGCTAGCATGTTTCTGGTTGAAATGTTTCGCAATAGTTATGATATGTTTGCATGTTCTGGAATTTTATATAATCATGAATCACCTAGGCGAGACCAATTTTTTTTGCCAAAGAAAATAACAAACGCGGCGGCTAAAATTAAAATGGGTTTAGAGAAAGAGTTGAAATTAGGTGATATAGAAGCGAAAAGAGACTGGGGATTTGCAAAGGATTATGTAGAAGCAATGTGGCTTATGTTGCAGGCAAACAGGCCAGAAGATTATATAATTGGAACTGGCGAAGTTCATTCTGTTAAAGATATTTTAGAAATAGCATTTGGTTCTTTGGATCTTGAATGGCAAAAATACGTTATTATCGATGAAAAATATATTCGTCCGAAAGAAGATTTTGAGACGGTAGCAGATATTAGCAAAATTAAAAGTGACTTAAACTGGGAACCTAAAACCAAATTTGAAGAAATGATAATATTAATGGTAAAATCCGATTTGGCCTCATTTTCAAATAAATAAATTATGGCTAATGTTTTTAAAAAAATTCTAGTAACTGGAGGCGCTGGCTATATAGGTTCTCACTTAGTTCCTTTGCTTTTGGACCATAATTATTCAGTAAGAGTATTTGATAATTTACTTTTTAATCAAAAAATACCACATCATTTAATTAACAATCCTAACTATGAGTTTTTAAAAGCGGATATTAGAGATGAAACCTCATTCAATCAAGCGTTAAAAGACGTGGATCTTATTATTCATTTAGCTGCGCTTGTGGGCGAACCAGCATGCAGAAAATATCGAGATGTATGTTATGAAACTAATAGAGATGCTGTTAAAATTATTAATAAGCTTCGTGACGACAGACCATTAATAATAGCATCGAGCACAAGCGTTTATGGGGAAACTGGCGGAGGATTATGCTCAGAAGAAACTATGCCAACGCCAACCCTTGATTATTCAATAAGCAAATATGAAGCTGAAAATATTGTAAGGGCTCGAAACAATTTTATTATTTTGAGGCCAGCAACCGCTTTTGGCTATTCGTATCGCCCCAGGCTTGATTTACTTATTAATGAATTCGTATTTAAGGCCATTAAAGAAAAAAAATTAGAAATATACAACCCTAATTTAATGAGAACATTTGTACATGTTAAAGATTTAGCGAGAGTTTTCTTAATGATGGCTGAAAATTTTTATTTGTTTAAAAACCAAATATTTAATGTAGGTTCGGAAAATCTAAATCTAACTAAGGCTGAAATTGGACAGGCAATAAAAGAACATGTAGATTATGATCTAAAAATGGTTCAAGTAGTAGATGATCCTGACCAAAGAAATTTCGTCGTAAATTATGATAAAATTAAAAATGCTGGGTTTGTGATGAATACTTCTCTATACTTAGGCATAAAAGAAATGGTGGATAAATTTAAAAATTTAGAAAATGATCCATCATTTTATAATATAAATTTTGTTTAAAAAATATGGATTTAAAAGATAAAAAAATACTAGTAACCGGCGCTCATGGTTTTTTAGGTAAGCAGGTTTTAAAAAAATTATTAGAACGTGGAGTAAAAGAAGGGGATATATTCGCGCCAAGGTCGCAAGAGTGTGATTTTAGAAATAGAACGGTATGTGATAATGCGGTAAAAGGAAAAGATATTGTGATACATCTTGCTGCTAAGGTTGGAGGTCTTTGGTATCACGTAGGACGATCTGGCGAATTATTTTATGATAATACTATTATGGCATTAAACTTAATTGATGCTAGCTATCGCGCTGGTGTTAAGAAATTTACTGGATTAGGCACGGTATGTGAATATCCAGATTTAGCCCCAATCCCTTTTAAAGAGGATGATTTATGGAATGGTTATCCGTCTGAGATTACTGCACCTTATGGTTTATCTAAAAGGATGATGTTGGTCGCATCACAATCATATAATGTTCAATATGGGTTTAATGCAATACATCTTTTGCAGATTAATTTATATGGCCCTGGAGATGATTTTGATCCAAAATCATCGCACGCTATACCGGCCTTGATACGAAGAGTTTATGAGGCCAAAAGGGATGGCAAAGATTTTATTGAGGTTTGGGGGGATGGAACTGCAAGCAGAGAATTTTTTTATGTTGAGGACGCCGCTTTTGGTATTATTCTTGCGACTGAAAGATATGATAAACCAAATCCAGTAAATTTGGGAGCTGGGCGAACGATTTCTATAAAAAATCTTGTTGGTTTAATTTGTAAATTAATGGATTACAAAGGAGAAATTCGATGGGATATAAGTAAGGCTGGAGGGCAACTCTGCCGTCAATTGGATGTAAGTTTGGCCGAAAAGGAATTTGGATTTAAGGCTGAAACAACTTTTGAAGACGGTTTAAAGAAAACTATAAATTGGTTTATTGATTTTATTAAATAATTAAATGGAAATAGACTACATTAAAGATTTAAAACAAATTAGATGGGATATAGTTAAAATGGTACATCATGCCAAGGAAGGACATATCCCAAGCGGACTCTCTGTCTTAGAGATTCTTTATGCCATCTACAAAAACAAAAACAAAGAAGATTCTTTTTTCTTAAGCAAGGGACATGCTAGTGCCGGACTTTACGCTGTGCTTGCACATTTCGGCATTTTAAAAAAGGAAGAACTAGATTCTTTTTGTGATTATGATTCTTGGCTTGGCGGACATCCTCACAGGAAAGAGGGTTGCTTTATGAATTCATCTGGCTCTTTAGGGCATGGTTTTCCAATCGCCGCAGGTTTTGCTCTTTCAAAAAAAATAAAAGAAGAACCAGGTAGAGTTTTTTGCCTTGTTGGGGATGGTGAATGTAACGAGGGGTCTATTTGGGAAACTGCCATGTACGCCGAACAATTAAAGCTTTCAAATTTAGTTTGCGTTGTGGATGATAATAATTCTCAAATTAGAGCTAAGATATCTACAAATTTAGTTGAAAAATTCAGGGCTTTTGGTTGGGAAGCGCAAGAAGTTGATGGTCATAATATACCGGACATAGAAAGTTTAATTTTTAAAGATAGTGCAAAAGTATATTCTAAGCCTTTTTGTGTGGTAGCAAGAACAATCAAAGGAAAAGGAATAAAGGCAATGGAAGATGATATGTTCTCTTGGCATCATAAGGCACCAACGGATGATGAATTGGAAAAATTTAAAGCTGAAATTTTTAAATGAGAAAACAATTTGCTAAAACAATTTTTGAAGTAGGGGGACTAGATAAAAGATTGACGGTTTTAATTGGCGACATAAGTCATTTTTTGCTACGTGATATTGAATCTAATTACCCAAGCCGCTTTTTTAATATGGGAATGGCAGAACAAGCGATGATGAGTGTGGCTTCTGGTTTAGCTATTAATGGCTTAATTCCTGTGGTCCATAGTATTGCACCATTTGTAACCGAGAGATGCTTCGAGCAAATAAAAGACGATTTATGCTATCAAAATTTGGGAGTTAATATAATTAGCGTTGGCAGTGCATTTGATTATGCATCTTTAGGTTGCACTCACCATTGTTATGATGATATTGCTATACTTCGCACTTTACCAAATATGCAAATTATTTATCCTTCGGCTCCACACGAGTTTGATATACTTTTTCGGGAATCATATGCAAATGGTAAGCCAAAGTATTTTCGACTACCAGCAAAAACACACAATCTTTCAACAAAACCAAAATTTGGAGAAGTAGAAAAACTTCATGATGGTGAATGTGTGACTCTTGTCGCTGTAGGCCCCCAGATTCAAAATGCTTATGATGCAGCAATTGAGTTGGCTAGAGAAGGGATCTCATGCGATGTTTTACATCTTACGACAATAAAACCAATTTCCGAAAATTCTAAAAAAATTATAGTTGAGAGTGTTTCTAAAACTCAACGAGTAGTGACTGTTGAAGAAAGTTCCATCTTGGGTGGTATTGCTGATGAAATTGCTAATATTGCATACGATGTAAAGTTCCGTCATCGAAGGATAGGTATTCAGGACAAATTTATGTTAAATTATGGTAAATATGATGAGCATTGTAAAGCTAATGGTTTAACTAAAGAAGGAATAATAAAAATTATCCATGAGTTTAAGTAAAAAAATTTTGAAAGAAGATGTCGCTAAGGTTGCGTCCAATATCAACACAAGCCCACTTAACGGCTCTAAAATTCTTTTGCTTGGAGCTAATGGTTTAATTGGGTCTTATATTGCTCATTTTTTTGATTTTTTAAATGAAGACAAAGACGCTGGCATTGAAATGGATTTAATAACTAAGAGTGAAATTACAAGTACTTCTAGAATTTATGATTTAGTTGGTAGACCTGGAATAAATTTTATTACTCAAGATGCGGCGAAGTATTGTGAATACGAGAAGACCTTTGATTTCATTATCCATTCTGCGGGATATTCTGCACCATCTGATTTTTTTATTGATCCGATTACTACTATTGACGTAAATTATATTGGAATGAAAAGTATACTTGAGAGTTGTTTAAAGAATGGTTCTAGCCCGCGTATTTTATATTTGTCGAGTAGCGAGATATATGGCTCGCCAACTTCAGAGAGCTATCCAACTCCTGAAACATATTTCGGATGGAGTTCAGTGACTAATAATCGTGCTTGTTATATTGAATCTAAGCGTCTCACGGAGGTACTTTCTCTCAATTTTAATAAGTTGAATGGTTCGAATGTTAAGATTGCTCGTTTAGCTTTGGCTTATGGACCAGGTATGGGTTTCGACGACAAAAGAGTTATTGGTCAGTTTATGGCTAAAGCTTTTGAAAAAAAAGTAATTGATATGGTAGATGATGGTCGCGACTTAAGATGTTTTTGTTATATTTCTGATGCCTTACAACAACTCATATATATTTTGCTTTATGCAAAAGACACTATATATAATGTTGGTGCTACTATAGAAGAAGTAAGTATTAAAGATGTTGCTATGATGGTTGGCGAGATTATGGGCGCTAATGTATTAATAGGTCCCGGCAAGACAGATGCAGTAAAGGGTGCACCAACTCGAGTTTGCTTAGATCTAGGCAAAATTGAGGTTGAATCAGGGTTTAAGGCAAGCGTTCTCATGATTGATGGACTTAAACGAACAGTTGATTGGAATTTAGGTAGAGTTGATAACAGTTCGAATTTTAGTAAAAAATAATTATGGTAAATAAACCTCTTGTTACTATCGGCATAACTGTTTTTAATGGTGCCTCGTATATATCACGGGCTATAGAAACAGCGATAGATCAAACTTATCAGCAACTTGAGATTCTTATTTTAGACGATGCAAGTCAGGATGATACAGAAGCAATCATTAAGCGACTTAGCTTAAAAGACTTGCGAGTTAATTATGTTAGAAATAATGAAAACATTGGATACGCAAGAAGCCTTCAAAAACTTGCAGAACTTGCTAAGGGAGAATATATGCAGCTTCTTGGGGCTGATGATTGGTTATCAAAAAATTATATTCGCGCTGCTTTGGATGAGTTTGATGCTCATCCAAATACTGCTTGCGTGGCACCAGAAATGGTTCTTTTGAAAGATATTGGAGATAATCGCTTTGATTTTATCCATTCATTCCTACCTAAAAAGAGGCTAGTAACTACGAGTGATTATATTAAAAATATATATAAAACTGCTTCTGTGTTACCGACCTTAACGGCATACGCACTTTTTAGAAAAAATGATTTTCTTCAGAGCATAAACTTTATGAACAATGCCTTTGCTAGTAGTGATATTGAAATTCCTATAGAACTACGCGAATTGCATTTAAAGGGGTTTGCCACTGAAACAATTTTTCTATTGAGGATTATTTATAAATATGATTATTTTATAATTACTGACAAAGTGGCATATGTAAAAATCGAATATACATCCCAAGATAAAAAACCATATAATTCAAAAGGTCTAGACTGGGTAAGTGCGGATGGAATTTTGAGGTGGTTTTATTTTACTAGAATTGCATATGAATATCTTTTTAAGACGGACTATAAAAAATATTATAAAAAATTTCATATTTATTTTTTATCTGAATTGTTTGTCACTTCAGCAATTGTTTTTATAAAAATCAAACAAAAGAGATATTTTTTCAATGATCTAAAAGGATCCGAGTTCAAGAAATATATAAAAGGGTATTCTATGTTTGAGTTTGTAATTGCTTTCTTATATATGCCCGTGCTCTTTTTAAGGCGTCTGTTTTCATTTATTGATAGAATTTCTGAGTCAAATGGGAGAAAGAATACTATGTCACGATCTGATCTATTTCTTGATAATGACGGTTTTTTTAATGTCGGATAATGTTATCAATTTAGTTTTAAAATAGAAAGATTCTCGTAAGAAAAGCCCAATAAATATTTATAGGGCTCTTAAATAAACTCTTTAAAGATTTGCAATTATTGAAAAATGGTCTTTAGTTTGTTAGAGTTAAGTTCAAATGACAAAAAAATTTATCCCAAGCTATCAGATAGGTTCAGCTGGCTTTCTTTTTGGCCGCAAGGAGAAAGAGTACGTAGCTAAGGTTTTAAAAAGCCATAGGCTCTCTTATGGTCCATGGAGTCAAAAGTTTGAGGAAATATTTGCAAAAGAACACGATTCAAAATTTGCTGTTTTTTCAAATAGCGGAACTAGCGCACTGCAAATGGCATTGGCTGCAATGAAAGAAAAATATAACTGGCAAGATGGTGATGAAGTAATTGTTCCAGCAAGTACTTTTATAGCTACTTCAAATATAGTCCTTTTTAATAATATGAAACCGGTTTTTGTTGACGTAGATCCGAGAACCTATAATATTGATCCATCAAAAATAGAAGAGGCCATAACAAAAAAAACCCGCGCAATCATACCAGTTCATTTATATGGATTGCCGGCGGATATGGACCCAATAATGAAAATTTCAAAGGTCTACAAGCTTCGTGTTTTAGAAGATTCTTGTGAATGTATGTTTGCTAAATATAAGGGTAGAAAAGTGGGATCTTTTGGAGATGTAGGATGCTTTTCCACTTATATAGCCCATTTCTTGGTTACTGGGGTTGGAGGACTCGCAACTACTAGTGACCCTGAACTTGCGACTCTTATGCGAAGTTATATGAACCATGGAAGGGATTCAATCTACTTAAATATCGATGCGGATAAAGGTCTTTCATCAAAAAAACTTAAAATGGTTGTTTCAAAAAGGTTTTCATTCGTGCGGCTAGGCCATAGTATGCGAGCCACAGAACTAGAAGCCGCAATAGGAGTAGCTCAATTTGAGGGGCGCCATGAAAATATTAAGAAACGAAAAGCAATAGCAGAGTTTTACACTAAGCATCTTTTGGATCTTAGCAATCATCTTCAGTTACCAATTGTTCCAAAAGACAGAGACCATCATTTCATGATGTATCCGATTGTTCTTAAGAATATGTCGAAGAAAAATCTTGTTAATTATCTTGAAGAACATAATATTGAGACCAGGGAGATGGTACCACTTACGAACCAGCCAATCTATAAAAAAATCTTTGGTAATGATTTAGAGTCTCATTTTCCTGTGGCAGAGTGGATTAATAAAAACGGATTCTATATAGGAAGTCATCCATATCTTAAAACTATTGAAATTAAATACATTGTTGATACTATTCATAATTTTTTTAAGAAATAAAAGTTTAATCCTTTCATGCCAGTAAATCCAATTCTTAGTATTTGTCTACCTACCTATAATCAACCGAATTCTATAAGGGCTTTTTTTGAAAGCATCAAGAATCAACTTTCGTCGGATATAGAGATATTAATTCTTGATGATAGCCCTAATGACGATACTGGAATAATAATTCGAGAATATGCTTCTCAACTATCTGTGCCAATACGCTATATTAAAGGAGAAAAAAGTAAAATTGGTGGATATGACAAAGCACTTCTTCGTTTAACAAAAGAGGCTAGGGGACAATATCTTTGGTGGTATGGAGACGATGTTATGGCTCCTGACGCTATTTTAAGGATTACAGCTACTATTAATAAAAATCCTAATCTTTCATTTATTTGGTTAAATTCTAGAGATATAAATAACGAAAAAGATCCTGGTTTAGATTTGGGCGGAGATAAATATTTTAAAAATGGTAGCGAAATATTTGAAATAAATGTTGGATTACTTGGATTCCCTT
>JAUXUB010000043.1 GCA_030680955.1 bacterium
CAAAACAAAATATCCCACCACTCCAAAAAGGACAACAACCAGAACAATTAATAATACATTTACGGAACCATGTCGGCCAAAAAGGTTAGTTTTTTTATTCATAAGCATTAATGTAATAAAATTAATTTTAATTTAGAAATAATTGATAATTTTCGACCCATAATAATTTTTTACCCTCCTAAATTTTGTTTCGCAATATTTGAGATTTTAGATTTGACTTTTAAGATACCTTAATAATACCCCCCCCCCCCCGAACCATTTGGCACTGTGGATAACTTTCTACTTTTAGTTATATGTTACCTCTTGTAAATATCCCGCCTGTGACCAATAGCCAAAATAATTATTTTCACATCAACAACATCAAAAATAATTCTATAATCACCAACACGAAAACGAAAACTACCAAGTGTTTTGTCGTTTAATCGATCAGCAAAACCAAGCGGATTTTTATTGTTTGTATAGAAATCTAGTTTACTCAAAATTCTTTTTTGCAAAGATTTTTGCAGACGCTTAATATTTTTTATCGCGCTTGGTTTAAAGTAATAATCCATACACGCAAAAAACTATAATGAGAGCATTTTTTTTACTTCGCGAGATGTGTAAGTTTTTCCTTCAGAGCGTGCTTTCGCAATTTTTCCTCTAATAGTAGAAGATCGCATCATTTCCAAATTCTCAAGTTCATTTTCAATCTTATACCAGACTTCAAGTGGCAGTACCACTACCGGCTTGTTTCCAATTCTCTGCGGTCTTGTTTTTTCTATAATTTGTTGTGTAGTCATATGGCTATGATATCAAATTAACGCGTTGTGCCAAAATTCTTTTAGTAATGAGTAGCGGCAAGCACATCATCACGTTTTAAATTTGGGTATGCCTCTATAATGCGCGGTACAGTATATCCTTTAGCAAGTAGATTCAATATAAGAGTACCCTTGACAACTGGCTTCCCAGCAAGAACTTTTGGATTTATTTCAATTCTATTCAAGTAAGTCATATTAGAAAAATAACACACATTTTCTCAAAAATCAATCCATCAGCGGTTCTAAAATACAAAGAATAAATTTCATCTCTCTTATTATTAGTTACTAATCTTCTTTATCACAAAATCTTTAATTCGATTGGCGGCGGCAAATGCTTTTTTTGCTTCCTCCATAGAAAATTCTGGGGTATCAGCCGGATATCTTGCCGCAATATAAAACTGATCAAGATACCTTGCTTCTTCTAATAGTTCATTGAACGAGTTATCTACTTCTATGCATGCGTCCAAAAGAAATTCTAGGTCATGGGTTTTGCGTACATGTTTCTCATGCCTAGCCAGAAAAGATTTCAAATATTTTTCTACTGCTTGTTGCGCGTGAAAACATATTGTATTTGACATAGCGCCCTCTCGCAACAAGATCTCTGACGTTTTTAAATCTTCATTAGCGCGCAAAATCCAATCTGCGACATATTTTGAAGTTTCATTTTTCATAATACCAATTCTGCTGGACGATGAGATAATGTAATCTCCACACGCGTTTTCGTGTAAAGAACACGACCATTCCTTACAATATCTTCGAGAAAAAGGTTTCTGTCTTTATTTATCTTCTCTTCAAGTTCCTGTTGAGAATAAACAAGCACGTCAATAGGCATCTTTGACCTAAAAAGAATCCTCTGTACGCAGCGCTCCCTTTCAATGCGTCGATCATTGCTCTCTTTTACAATCAATAAATCCACGTCGCTATCTGGCCCTGGGGTACCCCACGCATAAGAACCAAAGAGAATTATTTTCTCTGGATCATATTCTTTAACGATTTTCTCAGTGATTTCTTTAAGTTTTTGCTCCATTTCTATCTTAGTCATATTTTGAGTATAGCACGAAAGGTTAGAAACAAATAACACGTTTCTAAGCGTGTTATTTTAAATCATTTATACAAAATGAAAATTTATACCAATCTTACTTTGCTAACTTTCTAAAAATTGAGTGAATTGCCCAACCATAAAGAAACGTCACTAATGGTGTAGTTAACACTACTGGCGGAATAGGCCATCCAACCAGATAGATAAGTGGATTAATACCTACGGAAAGTCCCGTAGTATAATCTCGAAGCACAAAAGATGATCCAGAGACATATATAAGCGTGCCAATTGTACCAATACCAAAGCTAACCCAGCTACCCCACATTTTAAACGGGTTATAAGATTTTTTTATTTCAATATCCATAGTATTTTATTTAATTAATTTTAATTTAAAAATAATTGTTAATTTTCGACCCATTATAATTTTGCGATTTTAACTGAAGGCTACTAGTCTTCATGTTGTATCCCAAGTTTTTGTTCCACTTTTTTAAGGCGGCGATTTAATCCCTCAACATCAAAGCGATAAGCAACATTATTAATGTTTTTTCTAATTTCATTAACTTCTAAACGTATAGAATAAACTTCTTCGCGAAGACCGTGAAATTGTTTATTTACATCAACACGAAGTTCACTAATTTCTGATTTGATTTCAGAAAATCCACCCTGCACAATGATCGCCAATTCTTCTATTGTGCTAATTTTTTTGTTCTTTGCCATAATTTTATTATAATAACAGATCAATAAAACAGTGTCAAAACTTTATTAAATAATAGACCTTTCGCATAATATAATAAAAACTGATTAATATCTCCGCTTGTCGAAGACTTACCTAGATTTTAAGTCAAAATTTTACCCTTCGACAGGCTCAGGGAATAAAATTTTGACTAATATTCTAATTTTACAAAAGGTCTAATATCTAATTTTTGTTGTTGGTTATATAAACTTCTTTATCTTATTCAAAATTCAATATTCTAAATTCTATTTTCTACCTATAAGCGCTGCTACTCTTTCTTCTATTGGAGGGTGAGTTGAAAAAATACGGATAAGCCATGGAGTTTCACCTTTTTCACGACTGTCCGCTCCAAAAGGATTACCTATAAATAAATGAGCTGTCGCGTTTGAGGCCGTTTGCATTGGCTGTCTATAAGCTCCTATCTTTTGAAGTGCGGAGGCAAGACCCTCGGGGTAACGTGTTAAGAGCACGCCAGAGGCATCAGCCAAAAATTCTCTTTTCCTTGAAATCGCCATTTGAATAAGAGATGCAATAATTGGCGAAAGAATTGCAAGAACAAGACCAATTATTGCTATTATACCTCCCCCTTCCTTACTGTCTCTGCTTCCACCAAGAGAACGAAACATCATATTACGAGTAAATATGTTAGACAATATTGAAATAAAACCAACTAACACCACGACGACACAAGAGACTAACATATCGCGATTGCCGATATGCGAGAGCTCATGAGCAAGCACTCCTTCTATCTCAACTCGACTTAGACTACTAAGCAAACCAGAGGTAACACAAACAACGGCGTGCTCTGCATTGCGTCCTGTAGCAAACGCATTTGGTGCGGGATCTTGTATTACAAAGAACCTAGGCATTGGAAGCCCAGCTGTTATGGTTAAATTTTCTAATATTCTGTAGAGCTCGGGATTAGATTTTAAGTCCACTGGCACTGCATGGTGCATAGACAAAACAATTTTATCCGAAAACCAATAACTTCCTATATTCATAACCACACTAAAAATAACTGCAAAATATAAAATTCCAGGACTATTATAAATTTGGGCGAAAATAAAAGCCACCGCCATAACAACACCAAAAAAGATGGTCATTAAAAACCAAGTCTTCCTTATATTTGAATCACGATTTGTGTAGGTTGAAGCCATAAGCTAATAAAATCTCTAATTTCTATCCCGAATTTTCTCGAAGTTTTATTTATATCCTCTTAAAATTCTTTTAATTTTTAAACTATCCTTACTAAATCCAGCAAGTATTCCAAGAGGTATTCCTGAAGTTTTAAGATAGGCATATATTTGTTTAATGTCTCGAGGAAAAAATATTTGTGTCGCTTTTAATTCCAAGACTATTTTATCTTCTACAACAAAATCAATAAAGTAGCGCCCTATAGATTCTTTTTCGTAAACAAGAGGAACATGCACTTGTTCTTTAAATTTAATATTCTGCTTTTTAAATTCATTAGCAACAGCTTTTTGATAATATTTTTCCTGATATCCGCCACCTAAAGTGTTGTATACTTTAAACAAGGCTCCTATCACACGATAACTTAATTCTCCCTCAACTAATTTAGTCATTAGGAAATTCTATTCGAGATTATTAGAGAAATCAATTCGAGATTTAATTAGAATGAAACCTTCACTGGTTGCCTCTCTGCTTCGCTTGTTGCTTCAAAAAACTTCTCTTCAGTAAAACCAAACATTCCGGCAACGATATTTGCAGGAAAACTTTGAACCTTAGTATTTAGATCATTAACAGTGGAATTATAAAATCTACGCGAAGCCATAATTTTATTTTCTGTATCCTCCAACTCGCGCTGTAATTCCAAAAAATTTACGTTTGCCTTCAAGTCTGGATAATTTTCTGAAACTGCAAAAAGAGTTTTTAGAGTACCAGCAAGGGCATTTTCATTTTTTGCTTTTTCAAGTGGATTGCCAGTAACCGCCATAGCGGCGGTGCGAGCATTTGTTACATTCTCTAGCACACTCCTTTCGTGTCCCATATAACCCTTTACTGTCTCTACTAAATTAGGAATTAAGTCGTACCTGCGCTTTGTCTGCACATCAATATCAGAAAGTGCTTCTTTCGCGCGATTACGCAACGTAATTAATTTATTATAAATTCCGATTAATGCGAAAACGGCTATTGCTACTACAGCTATCAAAACATAAAATATTGTCATAAATATAAACCAATTAAATCTCTAATTTATTTCTCTAATGTTCGCAAATATTTTTTGTTATTCGAGATAATTAGAGTGTTTGAATTCGAGACTTGATTTGATGCTAACTACATTAATTAATATTAATAATGCTATTATACCACATTTTTATAAATAAACACCACTCAGTCTTGTCCAATACAACATGAGCCTCAAATGGGGTAT
>JAUXUB010000045.1 GCA_030680955.1 bacterium
AGGAACGACGAAGCAATCCAGATTTATCTCGTTATTTCCTGGATTGCCGCGGGCTTCGCCCTCGCAATGACAAAAGTCTTATAGGAAGTGGTTAATTGAGGATGGTATAAATAACTTGTTTTGATTTTCTTTATAAAAAAAACAGCCATTGAAGGCTGTCTTTGCTATCAGCTATCAGCTATCTCGTGACATTAATAGTAGCACTTTGTTCTGGGCTACATGAACCAACCATAATTCGGCCATCTCCTCTCTTGTTGATAAAATAATTAGCATTTGTTGATGAACCAGTTTTTGGATCTCGTGGAATATCAACTAAATATGTTGGCACCAAAGAAGATGAAATATCTGCGCAAGCAAAAGTGGAAGTAACAGTCGTAGTTGCTGTACAATTACACCCTGATACAGCCGTTCCTAAAACTTGTATGGTTGTAGTAGAATTATCAATGGCTCCTGGGAAGTTCCCATTGTTATCTAATGAATATTGGTATACCGCATTCAAAAGAGTATTTACGTCAACTCTACGTTGTGCATTCCTTGTATCTCCCAACTGTTTTCCTGGGTTGATGGCCAAAATTACTATGCCAGCCAAAATTCCTATTGCGGCAACGACTAATAATATTTCTAATAATGTGAAGCCCTGTCTTTTTGCAATTTTAATTATATTTTTCATATGCATAAATTATAACATATCTGAAATTATGTCCATGTGGATAACTAAGTAGTGAAAATGCAACAATAAAAATGGCTCATCCAGTAACCGAGACACAAGAAAATAATATTTGGGTTACCAGATGAAAAGAGGTACTGATATTTGCTGACCCGATGACCAAGACAGGGGCAATAATATTTGGGTCATCAGGTCAGGGGAATTAATGAGAAAAAATCATAAGGGCGGAATATTATGACATCCGACTACCTAAACACAAAAGCATTAATATTTGGTAGTCTGATGTCTGATAAAATGACTATGGAACTTAATATTATGAAGTCGAATAACCTACTGCAAGAAAAAACTTCAATATTTGGGTTATCCGACTTCAGGGGACATCGGCCTTCACGGATCATCGGACCAGGGGAACTTTTTAATCTTGATTCTTGATTCATAATTCATGATTCTAGTACTTCAAAAGTCGGCAACTTCCTGTGATGAAGATACGTTAATCTTCGGAGTTATGGCATTTAGGGTAATGGAGATGCGGCGAATTGCACTCACAGCTGTACCTGTTGCTGTGACCAATCGATTTTGCCCTCCGGTGTTTGTAACATTATAATCACACAAACCCTGCGAAAAACTTAAATTTCCAGAACCTGTATAACCAGAAGAATTCCTTATTTGTTTTAAGGCTTCTTCGGCGCAAGACCGAGCAAGAGTGTTTGCGAATTTAGTTGATTGAATTGCAGATGCCGTTCGAGTTGAATTTATTCCAAGCACAAGAATGCCTACAGCAATTGACACCACAACTGCTGAAGCAACTAAAACACTCATTAATGTCACGTAACCTTTATTAATATTTAATACTCGCGCTTCCATAAAATGTTTCCGTGTAATCGTACTCATTTCGACCAGATGAGTTTGCGTGAGAGAGAGTAAATTTTATTCTAATTATTCCAGGAGTTCCAATGTTTGATAAATTATCAAAAGATACACCTGACGCAACAACTCTGGGCGAAGTCAGTGCAATTACACTTCCACTTCCTTCTTTGATGCGAATTACCCCGCCTATTAAATCAAAAAGCGTTGGATTAATTGTACTTGAGGCGAAGGCAAGTGAAAGAGAAACTGCGCTTGTACTGGTTGCTGGACTAATAATTTTATCCGCATTTCTCGCTTGTTGTGTAATCATTTGCATTACTTTAGCGCCCTGATCATAGACTTCAGAAATTGCTTGGCTCTTAATTTTTGAGCGTAACATTAGTGAAAGAACAACAGAAACTGAAAGCAAAATAAAACTAGCAAGCGAGATGTAAAGCAAAAGCTCAATGAGGGTGAAGCCAGTTTTAGCTTTTAGCTTACGGCTTACAGCTTTTAGCTGATAGCTTTTAGAATTTAGAATTTTACTAATTTTTACTTGTTGATTATTCATAATTGCACACTAAAAGCTATTATCTAAAATCTATCCCATGCAAAATCGTACCAGAAATCCGTGGTGGCAGAACCTGTAATACCGTGAAGATTTAGCGTCTTGCCAACTGGAGTAGTGTAAAGTGCATCAGAGCCACCATCCCAAATAATACTTCTTAAATCGTTATTCGCATCTCCCATTAAAACCATAATGTCATCTGTATCTGGTTGAGGAATAAGGCTTACGGTTGCAAGCACTCCCCCACCAGCTACAGCTATGCTTGAGGCCGCGGCGTCAAAAGCATTTGTAGTTGGATTATATTTACGATATTTTGGTGTAACAGTATTATCAGAATAAACTGCTAACCCCAAACTACCTGAGATCGCTTCATAGGCCAAATCAAAACTCCGCTGAATACCAGTTTGAGAAGTGGTAGTTAGAATATTATTAGTCGGAGATGTCCATGCAGGAGTTGTACTAGCTCTGTAACAATAAATGTCATTATTCGCATCTTTTTGACAAGCTAAAAATTGTTCAGCGCCTGTTCTTCCTTTTAATGACATTGCTCCAAGACGACCGCCGCTTGCCGTCGAATTTGCTACTGCGCCCCAAGAACCGCCTCCTGTACCATTCGCTGTCCATATTTTTAATGTTAAGGTAGTATCAGTACCGCTATTTGCAAAAATCATAGCTCCTTTGGTAGTCGTCATTGGGCTCCAATCAAAATCAATAAGCCGCTTTGTGGCAAGAGGTGCCACGGTAGAATGATTAGTTATAGCTGACCAAACCGAACCATTATAATACTGCGTAATAGAGTCCGATCCTTGAGTAAAAAATACTGCCATTACTTCGTTAGTTCCTGGTCTTGCTCGAGCCACGATAACATTTGGGATTTGACTAGTCCCGAGATTGGTTAGTGATGTTTGGGCTAACCAAGCACTGCCATTCCAAATCCTTGCCCTTGGTATGGTCGTATTATCAGAATATATGACCATAAAATCGCCATTATTTAGATAGGTACCACTGAAATTTTGAACGTCTAGAAAATTAGTAGTTGTCCATGTTGAGAGTGCCTGAACATTACCCCAAGTTCCAGTGCCGCCGTTATAAACCTGCGCATAAATAAACTGCGCACTGCCATTATAATGACGAGAAATAATAATTTTTTCATTTCTAGTTGCCGAAGAATAAGTTGAAACTGCGCGCAATGCTTTGGTGGTTGTTAGAGTATCAATATCTGCTGTAGTCGAGGTAGCACTCCAACTTCCATCACTTAATAAATTTCTATAAACAATTGTATCAGCAGGTACTCCACCCTGGCCAAATACTAGCATACCGCCCTTACCTCCAACTGAAGAAAGCCAATTAGTAAGGCGAGCTGTAATCGAAGTTGAAGCGCTTCGCGTCGAATTCTGTCGCCACGAGACTGTTGAAGTTACGGTTTTTGTATTGCTGTCAACTGAAGCAATGCTGATTTGACGATTAAAATTTTCAATAGTATTAGACGTACCAGACAAGGTCCACACATTAGTGCTTGTTGAAAGCCCCCAAGTACCGTCTGTTAAATTTGAATAATTTAAATTACGTATATTTCGGGCGGCCTCTAGTCCTTCTTCTGCTAAAAATAATGCGCGGGTGCGCTCGCCACCAGAAACGGCACTATCTTCACCATAAATAATCGCACCCACTACAGCCGTAAGTAATAATGCTAAAATTGCACCAGCAAGGAGAGCCTCAACAATACTAAATCCAGCTTTTAGCTTATAGCTTTTAGACATTTTCTAATTTTTTAATTACAGTTATTAACATTTTTTGAACTTCTAATAGCAGTGATTCTGCGAACGAAAAATCAATCTTTATATAAAGCCTTTTTGACAATAGAATTTGTGTTTCGAGCTCAGCTGCAGAGCCATCTGCCATTCTTAAAAAATGCAGAAAGTCATTTTTTGTTTTTCTCTTTTTCCCTTCAGCGATATTTGATGGGATAGATATAGAGGCTCTTCGCATTTGACTAATAAGACCATAAATTTCTTCCTTGGGTAACTTGGCTGTTGTTTGATAAATCTCTTGAACTAAGTTCATCGATTTTTGCCATACAATAAGTTGTTTAAATGATTCTATATACATGATCAAAAGCTTTTAGCTTACAGCTTACATTCAGACAACTAAAAGCTATAAGCTAAAAGCTGTTCCCTAATACGAAACTGTTCCTTTAGAATTTATACTAACTGTACGAACTTCATTATTTATAGACGTTATTATTAGTGTTCCAGAAGCAGATGGCAAACCAGTAAATTTAGCAAAAACCTCTTCGGTCAGACCACTAACTACAAGAGAGGGCATAATATCAAATGATTCATCATAAATCGGATTACGAGTTGCATAGCTTGTTCCACTAAAAACAATGACTTGAGAAGTTGTGGCAAGCACTCCCCAAGACGAATTATTTTTCATACTTTCACTCAACACACTTGCTCTTCGAAGTGCGGAGACGACAGTTTGCGCGGCAATATCAACCTCGTTTCTAGTTTTGAAACCCTGAAACACCGGGGCACCAATTAAACCTACGATTGCAATTACAGCAACAGCAAGAAGCATTTCGAACAAGGTAAATCCAGCTTTTAGCTGATAGCTTTTAGCATTTACGTTTAAGCTTATAGCTTTTAGCTGATAGCTTTTAGGTTTTAGTATTTTAATAATTTTTGTTTGCTGATTATTCATTAGTGCGCACTAAAAGCTACAAGCTAAAAGCTGGCAGCTATCAGCCATAACTATAAGCTATCAGCTAAAAGCTACCAGCTATTTTAATCTATGGATTAAATTTACCAATAAGACTATAAATTGGCAAAATAATTGCTACAGCAACTGCTAAAACTCCGAGCCACACAATTACTAATAAAATCGGCTCCAGAACAATCGTAATGTTTTTAATTGTTATTTCTGTTTTTGCTTCGTAAATTTCTCCAATTTTAATAAAAGTTTGAGGAAGAGTACCAGATTTTTCGGCTGCCAAGATCATTTGCACCACAATAACAGGCAAAATTCCACTGATGTGGGGATATCCATCGAAACTTTTTTCAAATGAATTGCCAGACTCAATATTTTCATTAAGGTATTTATAAAAGTGTCTATAAACATAAAAATTAGTTGCATCCTCTAAAGAAACAAGTGCTGGAACTATTGGGAGCCCAGCGTCTAACAAATTTCCCATAACATACCCAAAACGAGCAATTTCAACCTGTCTTATAAGTTCCTTAATACCTGGAATTACAAATAAAATGCGCTCGCCTATAAAATTTGTTCTTCTGTAAAAAAATATAATATAAACTATTGAAAAAATTGATATAAGAAAAATTGGAATAACAATGGAGCCATATAACCCAAGATAAATACCAAAATTGATTAAAATTGTGGTGATTACCGGAAGCTCAATGTCAAGTTGAGAAAAAACTTTGGCAAGATTTGGGAGTATAAACCAGGCAACGCCTATTCCTATTACTAGAGTTAAAAAAAGCACAATCAATGGATAGGCCATTGCGGAGCGCAATTTAGATTTCAACTCTCTATCTTTTTCCATCTCCCTCCCAACCACCTTTAAGTTTTCTGGTAAACGACCAGATTCTTCCCCTATTCGAATTAAAGAAATTACGTGTTCCGGAAATTGATTTGTTGACTCTAACGCTTTTGAAAGTGACACACCAGAATCCACATCCTCTCTAATTGCCCCAATCATTCTAATCATGCGACGTGATTTTGTATCTTTAATAAGCGCATCTAACGCCTCTGTAACGCTTATTGACGCGCCCGTAAAAGTAGCCAAATTTTCTATAAAATAATCTACTTCTTTAGTCATACGCTTACGCTAATATAAAACGAATAATACAAATTTTGTAACGAATGGTACAAATAGAATTTCTTATTCGTTGCATTCGTCGATTAATTCGTAGCATTCGCATTACATTATTATTCTGGTGGCTCTGCGACTCGCAACAATTCTTCAAGCGACGTAATACCATTTTTAACTTTTTCTATCCCATCTTCAAAAAGAGACTTCGAACCTTCACGTCTTGCTACCTCCCAAATTTCCCTCGTAGACGGATTTTTTAAAATTAATTTTTGTAAATCCGGTGTAATTTTAATAAATTCAAATATTCCAGTTCTTCCGCTATAACCAGTATTGTTACATACGTTACATCCCTTGCCTTTGTATAATGTTATTATGTCTTTCTCTCCAATAGAAGCAGAAAAATAATTGCGAATTTGCGGCACTTTTGAAACCAAATTTTCTATAGAGATGCTTTCGCTATATCTACAACTTTCACAAATTTTTCTTGCAAGCCTTTGTGCAATTATAACTTGAAGAGTGGAGGAAAGAAGAAAAGGTTCTACTCCCATATCAATCAAACGTGGAATTGATGTAGCCGCATCATTTGCGTGAAAAGTAGAAAAAAGTAAATGACCAGTAAGGGCCGCATTTACTGAAATCTCGGCGGTTTCTTTGTCTCGAATTTCACCAACTAGGATTGTGTCTGGATCTTGGCGAACGATAGAACGGAGGCCATTAGCAAATGTAATATTTTTGCCATTATTTACTTGAATTTGATTTATTCCTGCAATTTTAAATTCAACTGGATCTTCTATTGTAGTTATATTAACATCTGGTTTATTTAAAGTTTTTAAAATTGCATAAAGTGTTGTCGTTTTCCCTGAACCAGTTGGTCCCGTTGTTAAAACCATTCCAAATGGTTTTGCAGCAGCATCTTCAATTAATTTCTGATGAACCTCGCTTAAGCCCAAATCAGAAAAAGCAAAACCGTGAACATATTCCGCAAGAACTCTAAACACAACTTTTTCACCGTCCAATGTTGGTGCTATAGAAACACGGAGATCCGCATTTTTTCCGTTCTTGCTAAAGCGGATCGCTCCATCTTGGGTTGCAAATTTTTCATCAATACGAAGCTTGGATAAAACTTTTATTCTATTTAAAATGCTCTCATAATGCTCTGGAGTTACCCTTCCCGCTTCGTGCAAAACGCCATCCACACGAAATCGAATTACAACATCTCCAGCGTGTGGTTCAAAATGAACGTCGGATGCGCGATAAAGCAGTGCATCTTCAATAATTTCATCTACAATTCCCGGTGCAATTTTTTTCTGCGATTCAATAATTTTTTGAAAACGAGTGGTCAGCGTAGTCCGATAATTTATTAATACTTCTTCAATATCTTCTGAAAGTGAATATTTAATTTGAACTTTTCTTGGAGCAAACAATTTATCCAAATCCATACGAAGATTTGGTCTAGCCGGATTGTCTGTGGCTATAATTACTATATCTTTTTTTTCTTCAAATAGAATTGCACGCAATTTTTGTGCATCATCTGCTCTTATTTTAAAAACTTGCTCCCTAGAAGGAAAGTTAGAATTTAAATCTGCGTATTCTACACCATAGGCCTCTGCTATAGCTTGTCCTAAAAGATCTTTAGTAATAATCTCTTTATTTAATAAATACACAGTCAAAGACACCTGATTCGCCTTAGAATAAGTTGCCGCCTTATTCATCTCGTCCAAGGTTACATATCCTTCTCTGATGAGGATCTCTTTTATTACTTCGTCATTATAAAATTGCTGCGTTTCTGTCATCCCGTTAGAAACAGATTGCGATTATAAATCCACGCATTCTGCTATTAATTATATAATGCTCAGTAATATTTTTTACGGTTAACATATTTTTGAAAGCAATCGCAGTTTCTAACGGGAGCCATTCATTTATAAACTAACTATTAAAATTACAAATTATTTTTTGTTTTGTGAAAGAATGTTTGTAACTCGTTTAACAACCTCATTTATAGAAATATCTGATTTTATAAAATAATCTACCGCTCCAAGTTCTTTTGCGCGGCGTTCATCCTCATCTTGACTTAAATTTGATAGAACAATAACCGGAGTTTTAATATTCCTAGCTTGCATCTCGGCTAAAATAGTAAAGCCGTCTATCTTTGGCATAACCAAGTCAAGTAAAACAATATTAAATTTGTCATTCTTTAAAAAATTAAGAGCAACTTCACCGTCTTCAGCTATTTGCACATTAAAGCCAGCGCGTTCAAGTTTAATAGCAAGCGCCTTGGCCATAGGTTTTCTATCTTCTGCTATCAATATTTTAAATTTTGCTGAATTCCCTTTCATGATATTGTACTTAAATTATATCACACTATACTTTAGTACCCGGCGCAAACCGACTCTAAAACTTTTCGAGTTTCTGGAAGATCTTGAGTGCCAACCGTACCGCTCGGATGCTTATCTTCGGGTCTAATATTCCATACATAATACATTACACCTGCAACTTGCGGCGTTCTTACTAATTCAGGAAACAGGGCGGCGTTCATTTGAGCAATTTCAATATCAGACCATATACCATATGCGCCATCGCAACATTTACCAAAATCATTCCAAGCTCGAGGAACTGCAATAATACGAGGAGCATAAGCGCCCACACGCTCGAGACGCCGACGCACGACTGTTAAATCCTTGGAATCTTTCCCATAAAAAGGCATTCCTCGATACGTAAGATTTGCTGGCATAGGAGCTCCGTCTGAAGACGAAAAATATATATACGTGGGAACACCGGGCAAATATTGACGCACGGCATCAACGGCGGCTTGCTGTTTATCAAAACTTACTTTGTTAAAATCAGGCTCATCCCATACATAGATACCAAGTACATATGCTAAATACGGACGGACTTGATCGGCGAATAATCGAGTGCGCTCATAAATCTGCGAAATGCTATCTGAAGCATTATGATAAATAGGAACAAATGCCTTAAGGCCAGTCCCAACGCGTGATAGCTGAGCTCCTATCTCCGCTGGCGATTGATAATAATCTAAAACCCCCACCTGCCATTTAGAAATATCTCGCAGTGTTTGATCGCTGACGGTTACATTATAAGACATACATAAAAGTGGGCGGGGATTTGGCACGGGTGGTCGAGCTCCATTACTTACGGAATAAATACTTTCTTGCGACCATATATTTGCAACACGAGCCTTTATTTTAAACGATGTACCGATTGGCCACGTATCCGGCAACCCACTTCCGCCTGGAAATGGACCAATAATTACAGAGCCATTTAAATCCGTACTATACCCAATATCTTCTAATTGATAGTATAAGCCCCTACTATCAGACCACTGTAAAAATACATTGCTTAATGGAGCAGAGTTTCTAAGTCGTATAAAAATTCTATCGCCTACGGTATAACTCTCT
>JAUXUB010000049.1 GCA_030680955.1 bacterium
AAGAATCAAGATGAGCATCGAACCAATAAACCCCCCTTCCTCGGCAAAAGCCGCAAAAATAAAATCTGTCTGATTTTCCGGCAAGAATTTGAGTCTTGATTGAGTTCCAAAACCAAGTCCTTTGCCTAAAATTTGCCCAGAACCAACAGCAATAGTAGATTGAAAAGAATTATATCCAGAACCATGAATATCGGCTAGTGGATTCAAAAAATTCGAAATACGAGCTTTTTGATAAGGCGCAAAAGCAAAAAACCAAAGAAGAGTAATTGCAACTACTCCGGATATAAAAACTATAAATAAATGCGTTTTGGAAATTCCAGAAACAAGAATCATTCCAAGCCAAATAAGAAATATGATTATTGCGGAACCAAAATCTGGCTGAAGCAAAACCAAGACAAAAGGTATCAATACATAAAGGCCTGAGATAAAAATATGTTTGATATTTCTAATTTCAACATGTCTGCGAGAAAAATATTTTGCTAAAATAATGACCAAAACCAATTTCATTAAATCAACTGGTTGAAAAGAAAAACTTCCAAAATCAAACCAACTTTTTGCGCCATGCGCGACACTTCCCAAAACGAAAAGAGCGAGCAAAATTAAACAAAGTGAAATATATAAAAATATTATTACATTGGTGCGTTTCAAAGAACGAAAATCAATAAGAGAAAAAATAAAAAAGACAAGAAGAGACAAAATTATCCAAATAATTTGTTTCCCAAAAAAATTATCAGCATTTTCTTCTAGAATAAAAGACTTCATTGTAAAAAGACCAGAGAGCAAAACAGGAACAATAAAAAATACCAATAGCCAATCTATCTCATTAGAGATTTTTTTTACAAAATTTTGCAAAAAGTTTTCAAACATTATTTCAACTTAACCAAAAAAATATTAAACATTGGAATTATTTCTTTGGCTATTACCGGAGTTAGAATTGGTTCTCTCCAAGTAAAATTAATATTAGCGCTCTCTTCTCCTTTTAACACATCCAAATAAGTATGACTTGCAGAAATTGCATTGCCGAGAACATCATATAAAATCACAACAAAAGAAACTTCTGGAATTCTAAAAAGGGAATTGTTTTTTACAACAGCGGATAGTTTTGGTTCGGTATTTTCGTTTTCTAATTTAATATCTGAAACAAATATTTTCAATTGATCAACTTCTTTTTTTGAAACTTGAATCCAATTTGGCACTTCCGTAAATTCAAAAGTCGTATAAATCGGAATAGAATTGCCAACATCTATAGCTGGTTCAAAAACCGCAAATTTTCCTTTTGGCAACACATAAGTCTCGCCTTCCCGTTTTCCGATATAGATATTATCTTTATCGGCAAAACGAAAACGATATTTTATCCTGTAAATTGCCGTGTTCTCATTTTTATTTTCAAGATAAGCAATAGCATTATAGCGTCCCGGCACAACTCGAAATATTCGAGACCATAAAATTGAAATTTGATCTACTTCGGCAATACAAGCCAGCTGGCAAATTCCACCACAATCTACCCCCGTTTCGGTTCCATTTTGTTTCCCATCTATACAAGTTGGTGTTTTGTTAAAATAAGGATAAGCAATCAAAAAAGCAAGTCCCCCAATAAAAGCAATCACAACTGCCAAATAAAAAAGTTGTCTTTTAAATGCCCACATATCTCTATCATACCAAAAAATCACCCACTTGTGGAGTGATTTTTATTTTAGAAATCAAATACTTAGTGTTTGTGACCTCCATTTTCACAAGAACGGTTCTTGCTATAATTCCTGATTTACCCTAAACTCAAAATAAATTCCAAACCCTTTTTATCTCCCATAATTGCATCGAGCTTTTTTGCCTCATCATTTAAATTTTTTCTAGCAGAATCCATAGCTTCCATGGCTGCGTTATAATCTGAAGCATTAGGATCTCTGTAAACAACTTCCCATCTCTCTTGTACAGATTTAAGATCCGTATGAAGAATTCTGATTCTATTTTTTAACGTCTCTATTTCATTATTATTAATTGCACCTTCATTAAATCCTTCTGTCATATATTTTATAAATTATTTCTAATACCATAATATTACCCCCCCGATACCCTTTTAGCAAGTATAGTTATCCACAGTAAAAAAACCTATATCCAATATAGGTTTTTTTAGAGTTCCTTTTTTTCTTTGAATACACTGTTCTGGCGCCTACCTACTTTCGCCAATAAGACTATCATCGGCACTAGCGGGCTTAATTGCTCTGTTCGGAATGGGAAGAGATGTATCTCCGCCGTCAAAGCACCAGAACATTATATTCAAGGTTTATTTTTTAATTGTGGTTTACAAATTTCTTAACAGGAATCGAAACATTAGTACTTCTCAGCTTAACCGATTACTCGGCTTCCACTTAAAGCCTATCAACGTGATAATCTCTCACGGTTCTTAACGATTCCTAATCTTGGAGCTGGCTTCCCTCTTAGATGCTTTCAGAGGTTATCCATTCCCGACATAGCTACCGAGCATTGCCCTTGGCAGGACAACTCGTACACCAGAGGTCAGTCCACTTCGGTCCTCTCGTCACATAATCCCCTATTTCTAGGAGTGCAGACTATATCTTCATCCTTTTTGAATTTTCAAATGAGGATGTTGGCGTATTACAAACATAAGCCTGTCCCGATATTTATCAGAACTTTCCAGCGTCATGTAAGTCCGTTTTGATTATAAAATCAAAACAAGTCGTTACGGGGTCAAATCTAAAATTTTAAACAATTCAATTCTTGTTTTCTTTTTCTTAGTAACATAGTTTTCACTTTGAATTACTAAAATCAGATCAACGAGTTTTATTAATTGTTTTTTTGAAAGTTTACTAAATTTTGTATCAGATAATATTTCGCACGCTTTTAATAATGCGAAACCTTGAAATTTCTTGAATCGAATATAAGGTAGTAAATTTTTAAGAATATTTCTTATTTGTTTATAACCATTTATTCGTAGTTCGGTCATTCCATCATTTCTGTTGGAAATATAACCAATTTTCAAAACTTTTTTTATCCAATACAAAGTTTTTTCATGTCTAGTATCTTGATAAAAACAAATTGTAGTCATAAAACGAATTCCTCGTTCGCTATCGCTTCGCTTTTTAAGCTGAAGCATTAGACTACCATCTCCATCAAGAAAACCAGCAATATAAGCTCTTTCAGTTTCTTTTGTAATTTTAGATTGACTTCCCACGGTATTATCTTACCATATTTCTGGTCCTCAAGCGAACTCCAATATCAAAGACCGTTAGATATTAAAATTCATCGAACTAAGAAATACAAATGAAGACTTCACCGTTATTAGCCACTTTTTCATCACGAATCTCTTCGTGAAGTAGCAAGAACCCTTTCGGGTCTACTAGAAGCAGATCTCCTCAAGAATCAACGAGTGCAGTAGATAGGAGACCAACCTGTCTCACGCATCTACGTTTTACACTCAAATCGATTGATTTGAGACCTCCATTACTGGAGGGATCGGACTGTGACTTCATCCTATAAATAGGATTGCTAACATTCAGTCTCTACGGGCATCCGACATATTCGTCGGATTTCCCTCGACGTTGTCCTAGGATTACTAGGATTCCACCGATATAAGTTAGCTTGCCATCCCGCATTACTACGGGACGCCGCCGTGATACTAAAAAATTTAGTATGATTGATTTCAATTTTATAACAGTTCTAATTCACAAATGAATTATTTACTCTCTGAGGATCCAGACTGTCCAAGAATCAGTGAGCTAGGGACTAGTTTCTAGGGACTAGAAGAATCTGTATTCCACTAGAACCTAATCACTAGAACCTAGAACCTAATTCCTAAACGGTCTGAACCCAGCTCGCGTACCTTTTTAAATGGCGAACAGCCATACGCTTGGCAGCTTCTCCGCCGCCGCGCTAAGGTGAGCCGACATCGAGGTGCCGAACTCCGCCGTCGATATGAACTCTTAGGCGGAACTAGCCTGTTATCCCTAGAGTAGCTTTTATCCGTTGAGCTTCCACCGCATCTAATACGTATGGTCGGATCACTATGTTCTGGTTTCCCACCTGCTTGAGATGTACCTCTTACAGTCAAGCACTCTTGTGCCATTACACTATCGGCACGATTTCCATTCGCGCCTAGAGTACCTTTAAACCCCTCCTTTACTTTTTAGGCATTTTTGTTCCCTAATTTATCATTAAATTTGTATCGCATACTTGGCAAGATATATGGTGAAATAATTTTTTTGAAATTATCTACCGACTCACTAAAAATATAGAGTCGCCATTTATCATATTGCTTTTGCAAACCGATTTTCAAGCCAAATTTTTTCTGTAAAACTTTTGTAATCAATTCAAGGTCATCTTTTAAATAACCATGAGTATGAATCAATAAAGTTTTATGTGTTTTGGATTTTATCGAACCATCATCCATAAACCAAATAGCTAGACTTTGTAGCGTAATCATTTTATCTATTGTTTTTGGAATAATTTTCTTTCCGTTTAGATAAAACTTTTGTGCATAAAATCTCAATATGCTACTTGTGTATGTGGTAAAACCATAGGTTTCTATAATTTTACCGAGTGATATTCGCTTTCTTACTTCAGGAGCTTTGTTTATCCATTCCTTAAAATTGGAATACAGCCAATCGAGGTATTCTCTTTGTTTTAGAGAATGCTCTACTTTTAGCCTGTAAGTTTTTCCATTATTTAAGGTTTCTAGATGTCCATCTCCTAAAATCAATCCAACTAAGATTTCTTTTTGCTTTTTTGTAAGCTTCAAGGTTTTCTTATATGCTTCAATTTGTTTTGATCTCATTTAACTTAATTAGGTTTCTGAATTTAATTCAGAACTGCATGTTACCATGCAGATCGGACTATATCTTCTTCCTTTTTAGGAAGGTTAGCGTTTAGTCTCTACGGGTATTTTGTGATTTAAAAAAGTGGCAAGCAAGAATACTTGCCCTTATAAGATAAGGAGGTGTGCTGGTGTCGCTCCTAGCAAAATGCTTGTCCGGGCAAGACTATTTTCTTAGTCTTCCTCCTTATTACAAACACAAGTATCCGGACTTTCCCTGTGTCAGATATTTTTGTCCTAAAACAAAGAACTTTTTTAAATCACAAAACTTCCCTCGGTATAATCTTATTATAACATAAGACTTCCACCGATATAGCCAACTTAACAATCACGATTACTCGTGAAAGCCCCCCTATTTATTTTTTTCAAGATTGCTCAAATCTTTTGAGGCTGCATAATTCGAAGGTTCAAATAAATTTAAACCCTCGAGGGTACAGCCCCAGTAAAACTATCCACCAGATACTGTCTCAATACGTTTTTGCCGTATTGATTAGAATATGCCTCACGAAAGAATGGTATTTCACTGACGAGTAGAATCCGTCCGAAAACGAACACTTCAAACCTCTCCCATCTATGCTACGCAGTCTAAAAACATACTCAATATCAAGTTATAGTAAAGCTTCGAGGGTCTTTTCGTCTAACTGCACTTAACCGGCATCTTCACCGGTATTGTATTTTCACCGAGCTGATCCCCGAGACAGTTTCCCAGTCATTACACCATTCGTGCGCGTCGGAACTTACCCGACAAGGTATTTCGCTACCTTAGGACCGTTCTTTTCTTAAGGTTGAATGTGTATTTTTTTGTTTACCAAATAAAAACTTTAAACATGTTAGCTCTATGTCGCCATAGAGGTCGGACTATATCATCGTTTTTAAATCGTCGACTCCAATTATTGATTTAAAATCGTCTTGCGTTTAGTCTCTGAGGATTCTTCTACTTTTATCACATCTGATAAATTGTATTTTCGTTTTCTTCCTTTTCCTTCATTTAGAGTTTCTCTTAATCTAAGAATTTTTTTAAATCCTTCTTTTTTGAGATGCTCACCATTAGACATAATTTCTACAATCTGTTTAAAGATTGAAAAATTTGTCTTTTTTCGTGAAGAAATAAAATTAAACTTAATAAAGAATGGAATAATTTTTTCTTTTAATGAAGCGACATTAGTCACTTCATAATATACAACTCCATCTGGTCTTTCTCGAAGAGTTCCACATCCAAGAATTTTTTTAATCCATGAAAGTATTACTCTATCTTTTTGAGAAATATTAAACGAAGCTGTTATTTTCCATTCTCCCACATAATCATTTCTTTTTTTTAAGGAAACATTAAAGCTTCCTTCTCCGTCAGTAAAACCAGCTATGTAATATCCATCTTTTGAATTAATACTTTTAAGCCATTTTTCTTCTTGATTCATTTAGAAATTTTATATAGTAGAAGTCTTTCCTGCTGATTGTCTGCATGATTAAATTGTCACGACAACATCGACATGTTGTTCGTATTAATCAATACTTTTTTATCTCAAAACTATTTTCTTGAGACCCAGAGTTTCCAGCATTTGGCAAGATTTATTTTCGTAACTACAACGGATTTGTCTATAGTTACGGCCGACATTCACCAGGGCTTATATCACTCACCAACTCCGACGTAAAGTCGGAGCCAACGGCGATATTTGACCTTCTGGCATTGGTCAGGTGTCACCCCCTATACATCCTCTTGCGAGTTCGCAGGGAGCTGTGTTTTTGGTAAACAGTTGCCAGGAAAACTTTCGCTGCGCCCTATTCCGCCGAAGGCGAAATCGCTGACGGACGCTGACATCACGCTGAATAACGCAGAAAAATTCTACATTAATTCAATGAAATATCTAGCATTTCGCATTCTGTCCGCGTAATTCTGCGTTCAGTCTGCGAAAGTCCGCGATTTTGTCTTCGACAAAATAGGGAAGCCTTATCCCGAAGTTACGGCTGCTTTTTTGCCGAGTTCCTTGGGGATCACTCACTCGTTCGTCTTGGTCTACTCGACCTGATCACCTGTGTCGGTTTGCGGTACGGATTCCTTATTTTTAAGTTTAGATAATTTTCTTGGAAGCGTGCTTTATATCATTGTCCTCCGACCGTGGTCGGAGAACTTTTTGCTTCTCTTTCATTTGCCATTGAAGGCACTCTACGGATTTTCCTATAGAGAACAATTAAGACACAAACTTCAAATCCAATAATGAGCGATATATACTACACTCCGTCCTACCATCACAAAATAAGGAAGTCAGGGAATATTAACCCTGTGTCCATCGAGTACGGTTTTCACCATTCCCTTAGGCCCGACTAACCCTTGGCTGATTGACATTACCAAGGAAACCTTGATCTTTCGACGTGCGCTGTTCTCAAGCGCATTGCGGTTACTTGTGCCAACATTCTTACTTCCAAACGCTCCATAGGCTCTCGCGAGTCCTACTTCATCGCTATATCCGCCTGTCGACGGAAGATTGGAACACTCTCCTACCACTCGTGAACTTCATAAAGGAAGTAAGGCGACGACTAGTTTTTCAACCGTATAGCCACCTTACTGGACAATGAAAAGGGGAAGCAATTACTTGCTTTATAAAAGAGGATTAATCCACCTCTTCTCACCTTCTCACCGATCTTAATCGCAAAAGCGAAAGAACAATTTTTTTCCTCTATGAAGTTCACGAATCCTCAAATTCGGTCATATACTTAGCCCCAATTATTTTCGACGCAAAATCTCTAGATGAGTGAGCTGTTACGCTCTCT
>JAUXUB010000050.1 GCA_030680955.1 bacterium
GCGATCTGCTTCTAACGGGACTTATCCACATCCTCATATGGTCGTTATGTGGTATAATTTATACATAATTAATTTGACTTTTAAATTTTTATGTAATAATAAAAATTTAAGAAGATAAAAAAGGTCGATCTAGACCTAAAAAAATGAAAATAAATAGAAAGGGTTTTACACTTATAGAATTATTAGTTGTCGTAGCAGTTATTGGTATTTTGTCATCAATAATACTTATTGGATTGCGAAGTGCACAGATGGGCGCAAGAGATTCAAAAAGAATGACTGACGTAAGAGGTCTTCAAAATGGTTTAGAAATATTTTTTACTGCTTGTGGCAAATATCCAGCCGCGTTGAATGGTCTAACCAATCCTGGTAGTGATGCTAATTGTAGTGGTGGCGCTAGTATTGGCATTAATCAAATACCAAAAGATCCTGCAAATGATACGCTGAATTATAGCTATTGTAGTAATGGTACAAATAGTTATGTATTAGGTACCAAGTTAGAAATTTCTACAAACCAGGCGATTAGGACTCAGATGGCTGCAAATTTCAATTTTGGCGCAGTGTGTTCTCTAAATCCTGCCTTAACTTGTGCTGGTGGTTCTAACACGAGTGTTTATTGTGCAACAAATTAGTTTGTTTTTAATAAAACAGCCTAATCCTATTATGTTTGATCAAGGAAAGGGCTGTTTTTGTTTAGAAAGTTATTATTTAATACCCCCCGTCTTTGCGAGCAAAGCGAAGCAATCCAAACTAAATATATTGGCAGACACCTAAATAGATTGCTTCGGGATGACCCTCGCAATGACGGAAGGGGAACTACTTCGTATCTACATTTTCCGTCATTGCGAGCGAAGCGTGGCAATCCAGACTAATCTAAATAGTTTACTTCGGGATATTCCTCGCAATGACGGAATATTACCCCCACAATAAGATCAGAGAATAAAATTTTGACTATAATTATTTTATTGTCTGAGCTTGTCGAAGACTTACCATATTTTGAAAAAAATATTACATTTTGTGTTATAATTTTGTTGTATTTGGTAGCTTGAATATGGAATATAGCATTAAGAATTTCATTTTTGCGAAATTCATAATTCATAATTCATAATTCATAATTCTTTGACGTACTATATTTTATTCATTCTAGGATTGGGAATAGGTAGTTTTTTAAATGTTGTAACCATGCGGTACAAGGAGGATGGTTTAGTTTTTGGCCGTCACATTGTTTTTGGTAGGTCTCATTGTCCTAATTGTAAGAAAGTACTCAAGTGGTACGAGCTTATACCAGTTATAAGTTTTATTTTGCAACTTGGTCGCTGTAGGTCTTGCAAAGAGAAAATGTCATATCAATATCCATTAATAGAAATTATTACAGCTCTGATATTCGTTTCAGTTCCATATTATTTCTTCGTTTATCAAAAGGAAATGTTTGTAGGTATTAGTGATAATTTTCTTATAGAGTATTCTGTAATTTGGGTACTAGTTTTTCTCTCTCTTCTTACAATCGGAGTCATAGATTATAGAAAGTATATTGTGCCAGATGAATTGGTGGTTCTGATAGCTCTGCTTGGAATAGGTTGGACAATATTGTTATTTGAGTCTAATAATTTTAGTGCTATTACAGGTTCTTTTATCGGAAGTTATGCTGATTTATTTAATTTGCGAGAAAATTTATGGATAAATCACTTAGTTGGTAGTATTTTGGGTTTGCTTGCAATTGGCGCTATATTTTTTGGCACACGGGGAGCGGCAATAGGTTTTGGAGATGTTAAACTTTTTGGAGCACTTGGGTTGCTCTTTGGCTACCCAGATATTTTTCTTGTTTTTTTCTTATCTTTTACAACCGGAGCTATCTTTAGCTTGCCGCTTCTTGTCAGAAAACTTAAAGGAATGAAGGATTTTGTACCATTTGCACCATTTATAATAATCGCTTCATTTTTAGTTTTTTTCTTCGGAAATGATATACTTAGACTATACTTTGACCTTTTTCAATTTCAACTATAGTTTTGATTTTATGAATTAAGCATCGCTAATTATGGTAAAAAAAATAGCAACATTAATAAAAGCAAAAATTCAGCATTCATAATTCTCGTCCCCCTGATCTGATGACCTCGTGAAGCCCGATGTCCTTGACAGCCGTTTCCCGAAGTCGGATAACCCAAATATTGAAGTTTTTTCTTGCAGTAGGTTATCCGACTTCATAACATTAAGTCCCGTCGTCATTTTACCGATCATCGGGTCAGCAAATATAGTATTATAAATATAAGTTTAAAAATATGAATTTCTTTTCGCCAAATTCCAAATTCCAAATTCAAAATTCAAGCCGCAGCGGTTTCACTTTGGTCGAATTAATTGTGACTATTAGTATCTCCGTGTTATTAACTACAATGTTGGTTTTATATACAAAAACTGGCGAGAGGCAACTCACGCTTTTTATTGAACGATCAAAAATACTTGGTGTTATAACACAGTCAAAAACCTTAGCCATTCAAATATTCACTAACACTACAACCGGAGATATTCCTTGTGGATATGGAGTGCATTTTAATCCACCAAGCTATTTTGTTTTTAAAAATAAAGCTGCAATGGCAAAAGGTGGTGAATGTGATCAGATTAAAAATGGCAGTAATTTAAACTTATATAATTTATCAAGAGACGAACAAATTGGTGAAAAATTATCTCTTAGTAGAGGTGTAAATTTTAGCGGATCTTTTCCTCAAACTATTCTTTTCATTCCGCCAGACCCTACTGTCAAATTATCAAGTTCTATCGCAGGAGTCCAGATAATTACAATTGCAACAATAGATACGCCGTCAGTTCAAACAAAAATAAAAATTAACGATTTTGGACAGATATCGTTTGATAATTAGAATCTAGAATATAGGTTTTTGAATAAAATATAAATCACAAAAATTAAGATATTTATGAAAATTATTGAACAAAAACTACCTCACACCTCACACCTCACACCTCACATGGGAAGTGGCCAGCTCCTCATAGAAGCCCTAGTTTCTATTTCCATAATTCTAGTAGGCTTAGTTGGTGTCTTAAATTTATTAGCAAATTCTATGCGTTTAAATAGAATTGTTTCAGACCAGTATACGGCTGTTTATCTCGCCTCCGAAGGAATAGAAGTAATACGTAATATTGTGGATACTAATATTGCGAGCGATAGGATTACTGGAGATAATACATGGAGTGATAATGTAAATTGTAGGCTAGGCTATAATACCTGTAATAATGATGATGGCTGCTCTATAAATTATAACGAGACTTTGATTGATAGTGATAATGCTAAGCCTAATAAACACCAAAAAAACCACCCCACCGACTTCAATCCCGTGAGATTTGATGGGACATATTACAATAACAAAAATTTACCACAAAATCAGATGACTCCATTTACTAGAAATGTTTGTGTTCGACTTTTTGGTAGCGAACTTCGCGTGCGATCAGTTGTTAAATGGAAAAGTAGTGGAGGAGGTGACTTTAAAGTTGAGTTAAATGATGTTTTTTATGAAAGATAGTATGCATAAATTAAGAATTATGAATTAAGAATCATGAATAAAAATTAGCGGACGCGTAATCCCCCTGACCTGATGACTTCGTGAAGTCCGATGTCCCATGAAGTCGGGTGTCCCCGACATCCGACTACCCAAATATTGATTTTTTGTGTTTAGGTAGTCGGATGTCACAATATTAATCCGCATTGTTTTATTATCAAAACCTCTGTAGGTTATCCGACTTCATAGCATTAAATTCCATCGCCATTTTACCGGTCATCGGGTTAGCAAATATCGTCTTTTCTATGTGTCAGTATCCTATTCCTAACGGGATTCATCCCGTTAGAAGCCGCGATCGCTCATATCAATAATGGAAAATAATCACAAAACAACATATTATATAACTAATAGCAGAGTGCGTGTTTTTTTGATCGCGATCTGCTTCTAACGGGATAAATATAGTATTATAAATATAAGTTAAAAAAATGATTTTCTTTTCGCCAAATTCCATATTCCAAATTCCAAATTCTAGCCGCAGCGGCTTCACCCTCGTTGAACTCTTAGTGTCTTTTACACTATTTACTGTCATCATGAGTATAGTAACTAGTATTTTTATTACCTCTCGTAGAACGGAGCGCAATATTGCAGCACTTATTTTAGTAAACGATAATACCTATATGGCAATAGAGCAGATGGCAAGGGATATTCGTGACGGCAGAAATTTTGATTTTACGGATCCGTTTAGTGAGGGTTGTAGTGGAAACTGTTTCGGCTTTACTAATCGCAATGGAGAAAAAGTTATTTATGATTTATCAAATAATAGTATAAGGAGGCGAATATCACCCGTCACTCCTAATTCAACTAGAAATTTAACAGCAGATAACGTAAACGTGCAGTCATTCTCTGCAATTAGTACGTGTATTAGTCCAATTAAGGTAACTATCAATTTAAAAGTAAGTCCTCAAGGATTATCGGGCGTCGCAAATTTTTCAAATAATATTCAAACTACAGTTTCCACTCGTAATTTTGCAAAATGCATTTAGAGCTTGAATTAAGAAGCATGAAGCATGAATCATGAATAAAAATAAGATTAAAAAATTCATAAAAATAAAAAAATCCCTCTGACCTGATGACCCAGATATTATTGCCCCTGTCTTGGTCATCGGGTCAGCGAATATGGTTTTATGTCCGCGTCCT
>JAUXUB010000060.1 GCA_030680955.1 bacterium
AAAATTCATAAAAATAAAAAAATCCCTCTGACCTGATGACCCAGATATTATTGCCCCTGTCTTGGTCATCGGGTCAGCAAATATTCCCCGACATTCGATTACCCAAATATTGATTTTCTGTGTTTAGGTAGTCGGATGTCACAGCATTGGTATAATAGCTAGAATTAAGAATAAATCACAAAACTTATGATACCTAGTAAATTAATTTTAAAAAAGCATAATTCAAAATTCATGCTTCATGCTTCTAGTAGAGGAGGCCAACTCATGTTAACCACAGTTCTTATTTTGGGTGGCACAATGATAGGAGCATCATTAATCGCAGGATTTTTAACTTTGCGAAGTATCAGGCAAGGTGGTCTTGCGGTAGATTCTGCGCAAGCAATATTTGCGGCTGATGCGGGATTAGATTTCATGTTTAATAAATGTTTTAAATTATCTGGATGCACTAATGCATCGGGATTTGGTTCAGTTAGTACATGCGATAATAATGGCGCAGACGCTCTTAAAAATGGGGCCTGTTATGTAGCAAGCTACAAAAAAGATATGACAGATCCAGCAGAGCCATTTATTGAGCTTAGATCTATAGGGTATTCTAATTGGAGTACTAAAGCAGTCGCGCGCACACTTCTCGCAAATTTCATGTAATATACTTTTTGCACAATAAAATAGAATCTGATTACCGTCTTTGCGAGCGGAGCGAAGCAATCCAGACTAAATATATTGACGAACACCAAAATAGATTGCTTCGGGATGACCCTCGCAAAGACGGAAGGAGAAATCTTCATCCCTCAGTCTTTGTAAGCTGTGCGAAGCAATCCAAAGTCTGCCTTTAAGAAGATTGACGAAATATAGTAGATACACAAAAATTTACAGACCGCGTTTATTATGATAAAAAAACAACAAGTTAAAGAACGCATAGAAAAACTAAAAAAAGAGATTAATCATCATAGATATCTTTATCATGTTCTTGACAGCCAGGAGATATCAGATGCCGCACTAGATTCCTTGAAGAAGGAACTTTTTGATTTAGAGCAGGAATATCCTGAATATAAAACCACAGATTCTCCAACACAAAGAATAGGCGGCGCGCCACTTAAAGATTTCAAAAAAGTTCGTCACGGCACTCCAATGACGTCTTTTAATGACGCTTTTTCAGTGGATGACATGTTTTCCTGGCAAGAAAGATTATCAAATTATTTAGGTAGGGATATAAGCGGTGAAGACTACTACTGCGAATTAAAAATTGATGGACTCGCAGTAGAGCTTATATACACAAATGGAATATTTACTGCTGGGGCAACTCGTGGCGATGGAAAGATAGGGGAAGACGTAACGCAAAATCTAAAAACAATCGAAGCGATTCCTTTAAGTTTAAAAATTAATAATTCAAAATTAAAAATTCTCTCACGGTTTACCGTGAGGGGTGAGGTTTTTTTATCTAAAAAAGAATTTAGCAGAATAAATAACGAATTAGAACATAAAGATCAAAAAATTTATGCAAATCCTAGAAATCTTGCGGCTGGTACAATTCGGCAATTAGATCCAAAAATAGCAGCAGGTCGCAAATTAGATTCGTTCCAGTATTCTGTAGTTACAGATATGAGTCAGAAAAGACACCACGAAGAACATGATATATTGCATAGCTTAGGATTTAAAATTAATACTCATAATAAAATTTGCAAAGGGTTAAAAGAGGTAATAGAATTTCGTAATTATTGGGAAAAGCATAGGGGCGCACTTCCTTATGAAGTAGATGGAATTGTTGTTATTTTAAACGATAATAAAACATACAATGAAGCTGGAGTGGTAGGAAAGGCGCCTCGCGCCGCAATTGCATATAAATTTGATCCAATAGAGGCAACAACAACTGTTCTTGGAATCAAAATTCAAGTTGGTCGCACAGGAGTTTTAACTCCGGTTGCGGAAATGAAGCCAGTAAATGTTGGGGGAGTAACAATAGCGCATGCCACACTTCACAATTTAGATGAAATTAGAAGGTTAGGATTAAAAATAGGAGACACAGTTATAGTAAGTCGTGCGGGAGATGTGATTCCACAAATAACTAGCGTGTTAGAAAAATTAAGAACTGGAAAAGAAAAAGAATTTAAAATGCCAGAAAATTGTCCAGTGGATAATGCTAAAGTAATTAAAGATAAGGGCGGGGTCGCCTATAGATGTTCTAATATAAATTGTGGTGCAAGAAATAGGGAAGGACTATATCATTTTATCTCACGGGCCGCGTTTAATATAGAAGGACTAGGTCATAAAATTATTGATAGATTTTTAGATGAGGGATTAATAACAGATGCTGCCGATATTTTTACTCTAAAAGAAGGGGATATTGCAGTACTAGAGCGTTTTGGTGAAAAATCTGCAAAAAATATTATTGAAGAAATTGGTTCAAAGAAAAAAATTAGTTTGCAACGATTTTTATATTCGTTAGGAATTATTCATGTTGGGGAAGAGACTGCTAGCTTGCTAGCGCAGTATGTAACAAGTAACATGGGACATGTAACAAGACCAAAGGATATTCTTTCTATCATGTCACATGTTACTCCTCACTTGTTACAAGTTATCCCCGACGTTGGTCCCAAAGTCGCGCAAAGTATTTATGATTGGTTTCATGAAAAGCGTAATGTTTTGCTTTTAGACAAGCTAGATAAAGTTGGTATAGAAATCGAATCCAACCCGCTAAAAGCTAAAAGCTTAAAGCTTTCTGGTCTGTCTTTCGTGATAACCGGCTCACTCAAATCTATGTCCCGTAACGAGGCTAAAGAAAAAATTAGAATATTTGGCGGCAAAGTTAATGAGTCAGTTTCAAAGCAAACAACATACGTTGTGGTAGGGGATGGTCCTGGAAGCAAAGCAGAAAAAGCCACAAAGCTTGGCGTAAAAATCTTAACCGAAAAAGAATTCCTTAAATTATTGCAATAATTTA
>JAUXUB010000067.1 GCA_030680955.1 bacterium
CCACCTACACCACCACTTACCCCGCTCCCTCCATCTCCTCCACCACCCCCAGAACCAGGATAAACTAATTTTAATCCTCTTGTCATATCTGCATACCATAATTTTGCTGCAGTTATAACTCCACCTGTTCCCGCTGCTCCAGTCCCCGCTAAACCATATTGAGGTGAAGATGATGCAACTCTAAATTCATTAGCTGAACTTCCATCTGTTCCCTCTCCTGAATTAGTAGCTCCTCCTGTTCCGCCTGCTGCTCCTTTTCCTGATAAATCAATTATTCCCGCTATAGAACAATTGCCATTTACTCTAATATGTAAAATAGTTGAACTGGCTTCGTGTGATAAAGTTGTGCCACTTCCTACTGTTAAAGAAGTAAATTCCCAAATCTTATTAGGGTCTAATCTTGAAGTAGATGTAGCTGTAAACGCTCCATCAGAACCATCACCAATAGTTACTATTCCTGTTGGTATTTTTTCAAAAGTAGTAGAACCAGTATGAGTAGCATCCCCACTAAAAACAACCGAACCTGAAGAAGTGGCATTACCTGTCCATAAATAATCAGTAGTCGTATTTACTGCCACACCTGAAGAATTGGAGGTTAAGCTATTATTAAATTTAATAGATAAATTATTACTGCCATCTAAATCAAATTCATTAGTAGAGGTAGCAATAGATACTTCAGAACCTGAAACACCCAGCGGAGTTACAAAGCTATAAGTATTAGCTCCCGCTCCAATAGCGGCGCAAGACGCTCCATTATTACAATAATATAAAATACCGGCATTAGCTTCTAAATAAGCGGGAGTAGTGGAAGATAAATAAAGTCTGTTAGATAAAGGAGCAGTAGATGAAGCAATAGTAAATTTGCCTAAAATAATGGTATCTCCATCAATAGTCACATATTGTTGAGACAAATAAGTGTCTGGATTGGAAATAATAATCGGTTCTCCAGGACTATGCGCCTTAACATTGGCTGATTGTGTTTCTGTTGGATTATCAAAGCGATAACCAAATACACAACCAGTAAAAGTTTTAGTGGCGGTAGTTAATCCGGTGCAAACAACTGTTTCAGAATTAGAAGAACCGGAATTGATAGATAAAACAATTAAATCTCCCAAAACAGAAGCATCTAAAGTATTATCATCTTTTGTGGTGATAGAAGTTACTTTTAAGGTTGTTCCTGAATGTCCTTCGGTTAATTGTGTCGCTAAATTGGTTTTAAATTCTGTTGGTCTTTTAGGAATAGCTCCAAGGGTGTTTTCATTAAAGGTAACTTCTTTCGGCATACCTTTAGCCAACAATTCTTCACCATATTTATAATGATTGGAAATGCGTTGAGTTAGATTTTCTTCCAATGTTCCAATATGGTTTCTTGAAGTCTTGCTCCAATAATCTATATCTGCCTTATCTGGAATATAACTATAAACAGCGAATCTTTCTTTAATGTAATTTTTTGTATTTGTTTTAGCTTTAGTAATTTCAAGTCCACTAAACAGTATTAGCAGAATAGAAAAGATGATAAATTGTTTTTTCATAAAAATTATTTAAAAAATATTAACTAACTCCTAAACTGGCGATTTCGTCTGCGGTTATGTGTTGTTCGGCATTCTCAACATAGTAACCGTGGCTAAAGATTGAAACATTTTGTCCCACTCCTTCGGTATAAAATTCCACTTGAATAATTCTTGAATAAATATGCTCTAATTCAAATATCACTTCAAATGGATTCTGATCTCCTAAGTCTTCGTTTGTAGATCCTAAAGGTTGAGTTCCAAGTTCAAATCCACCTAAAACATTTAAAGGTGATTGTATTACATAATTACTATCAGACGCTTTAATTTGCATTTCTTTTGTAGTGATAGACCCGTTTAATCCATACTTAATTTTTATTTTTAAGGTTGAACCGTTGGCTAAGCCGCCAGAAACAGCTAAAAATTTTAACCATTTCTTTTCCCAATGATTGCCAAAATTCTCTATTCTTTCCGTTCTTTTAAAATTATAAGGAGCGCCATTTTTAGACCATCCGTCAAAAGCGATAAAATTATTACTTTCCACTGAAGAACCAAAATGAAGCTTTCCATTATAAAATGCTCCGGCATTTATAAACCAATCTATAATGCCTAAATTGATTATTTGATTTCCATTCTCATCTATGGAAAATTGTAAAGTTACAGCTTTATCATTTACTCCCACTGTATCATTTGATTGCCCGGCGGCAATTAAAATTCTGTCTTTTGGAGAATATAATAAACAGCCATCATCCCATATCCAATTTTTAATACTTGGCCTTATTGATTCTGTTAAATCTTCTACGTTAAATACATTTTCCGATTGCACTGCTGTTAATCTCTTAATACCTCCTTTGGGGGTAATATAAATTATTTGATTTCCTACTTTTATTATAGATTTTGGGTTAGATGTCCCTTCATCAGATATTTCTTTCATTTCGGAAACTCTGGTGGTTGAAGAAGGAAAAGTATATCTAAAAGCAATAATTTTAACTTTAGAAAAAACTATAACCCAATCATCTAAAAAAGACATTGCCGTTCCCGGCCCGTTTAATTGCGGAAAGTCTTCAAATCCTCCAGCAGAAAGAGTTGAACCAGCAGTCCAAGTTGTAGCATCAGATACATTACTAAAAGAACAAGTTGTATTATCAAGTAAAAATATTCTACTCTGCGATGATCCAATTATGGCGGCTTTATCAATACTGCCCAAAGTCGTAGAATCAACCTTTTGAGCAATGCCTATGCCAACCGTTAAACCCGAAGCGTCAGTCGTAACTCCCGTAAATGTTTTACTTGATAATCCCGTATAAACATAGTTAGTGCCATTTATATTGACGCTCCCAGTCGCGCTGAAACCTCTTTGCGCGCAAGTTTGCGTTCCGGCTATAACAATAGTATTGGTAGTCGAAGAGGCAACCTTTGCGGTAGAACCGTTCCATATTCTTATGGATTCTACGCCATTGCCGTAAAGTAATTGTCTTGTTATAGTTAAATTTCCTGAACCATCAATTGAAGAATCATTGAAAGGAGCAAAGGTAAAGAAAGCGGGTATAGTAGTTCCATCTAAAAGAGTTAAAACTCTTGATAAACCGCTTTCCAAAATAAGCCATTCGCCATTTGCGGAATTTCTAATATCTTCCGTATTGAGATATTCCACAATATAATTAGTGGCGTCATCTCTTACTTGCAATAATACCTCCGTATCTTCTCCTCTAAAATAAGAAAACTTCGCCACTATTTTATCATTAGGATTGGCTTGATTGCCAAATAAGGAATATCCTTTTAGCGGAGTGGCGGAGGAAGAAGACGCTAAATCGGCATTTAAAGAGTCAGCGGCATATCCTTGAGGTAATTCTTCCGCGCTACGGAGCGTTAATAACCCTTTATAAATTGTTTGTGAAATCCATCCCATTTTATTTTCTGTTTAATTTATTTTTAATTATTGTGATTTGCTTCAATTCTTTTTGTATTTCTCTCATCTTTGTTTGATAATATTCTTTTGGTCTTTGATGTCTTTCTCCCTCTCTTTCAAATTGACCAAGATCATTTAATTTTTTCATCCCTTGATCAAATCGCTTTGTCATTTCTTTAGTGTCCATAATAAAAATATATTAAATTATTAAATCTTTACCATTGTCCATTTGAAACATCATCTCTTGAAGCACTACCACCCTCTATGGAAAATTCGTAATCTTCTCGAGTAATCGCGTTCCCACTTTCTAATATTGCTAAAGGCAATTGCTCCTTTATCTCTTCCTTTATTCTTAAATAATCATTATTATTCTTTTCTTTTTGTGGAAATAACATTGATAAAGCAAGATTAACAAATAGATTAAAATGTTGATCCGGTAGTATCAATATCTCCGCGGTATCTATAGTGGAAGTAGTAAAATATTGCTGTAATGTTCCTGACTTAGTAACCATATATTTAGAAAAATATACAAGTTCCATTTCTTCAGGTTCAAATATTTTAATCTGATCAACTCTTATATTATTAGCGTCTGTCATTGAAGATGAATAATTTATTATAATATCAAAATACACCAAGTCAGAAGAATCGGGACTGCCTGTTTTTGTCGCTGTATCCCATTTAAAGTTAACTTTATTCCAAGTTGCTTTAAATGTTCCTCCATTAACAGTTGTTGTTATCGT
>JAUXUB010000068.1 GCA_030680955.1 bacterium
ATAAAGAACTTATAAATCATTAGACACTCGGGATTATATCTCGAGTTTTTATATATGGTTCATAGAAAATTGGCTAAAGAGTATTTTCCAATGCAAGATGAGCTTGAAATGATTTTATACAAATTATTTCCTGAGCTTGTCAAAGGGTAAAATAAGGTAAGTCTTCGACAAGCTCAGACGATAATGACTAGGTCTTCGACAAGCAAAGACAAAAAATTAGTTGAAGTTGCATTTTGAATTATTTGTGATACTATTACTAATAGTTCAATATAAATAACGCTGTCAAAAGAGGTGGCAAATGGCGAATATAGAACTTGTGCTTGCATACATCGGATTTGTGACCGTTTTTTCTGGATTACTTTTCTTTATCCCAAGAGCAGTCCTTACTATAGTTTTAGTTTGTTTTGCCATTAAATTTGATTTAGTTAGTTTTGCAGGCGGTGGTTTATTAGTTGGGATTAATTGCGGTCTTGCTTTCACTTTTTTTGCTTTCGGAATTGCTTATGATGTAATAAGCACAGTTATTTTTTTAGATGAGATGAAAAAATGAGTTAGCGAATATTAGAGGGCAAAAACCCTCTTTTTAATTTATTGAAATAAAAGTTATAATTATACTATCCTTAATTAACCACTTTCTATAAGATTTTTGTCATTGCGAGGGCGAAGCCCGCGGCAATCCAGGAAACAACGGGATAAATCTGGATTGCTTCGTCGTTCCTCCTCGCAAAGACGAGATTAAAAGAGTAGTGATTAGTTGGGGATGGTATTAAAAGAAAATATATGTGTGGAATAGTAGGATATGTTGGTAAAAAAAATGCACTTCCAATTTTATTGGAAGGCATAAAACATCTTGAATATCGTGGCTATGATTCTTCTGGTCTTGTAATTGGGGTGCATTCTAATTTAAAAAATACGGATATTTTTTTTGATAAGTCCGTAGGTAAAGTTTCTAATTTAGAAGCGAAAGTAAAAAAATCTATAAGGCCAAAATTAAATAAAATTACTAAATTTAATTCACAGATTGGCATTTGTCATAGTAGATGGGCAACTCACGGAATACCGAGCGAAGAAAATGCGCATCCACATTTTGATTGCAATAAGGAAATCTACATTGTTCATAATGGAATTATAGAAAATTACGCTGTTTTAAAAGCGGAACTTATTAAAAGCGGACATAAATTTTCGTCAGAGACAGATTCTGAAGTAATAGCGCATTTAATTGAAGAAGAAAAGAAAAAATTAAAAGGTAGGGTAAGAATTGAGAAAGCTGTAAAAAATGCCCTGCAGAAAATTAAAGGAACATATGGTCTAGCTATTTTTGATGTTAATGAACCAGAAAAACTAATTGCTGCAAGAAATTTTAGTCCGCTACTTATTGGCATTGGAAAAGGGGAGTATTTTTTGGCATCGGACGCCACCGCAATATTGAAGCGAACTAGAAAAGTTGTTTATCTTGAGGATAATGATTTGGCAGTGCTTACACCACGCGGATACAAAATTGTTGGTTTATTTAAAAGAGCATCAAAAAGAACTCCGCAGATTATAGATTGGAATATGGAAAAAATGAAAAAGGGAGAATTTGCTCACTTTATGCTTAAGGAAATTTATGAACAACCAGAATCAATTTCAGATTCAATTCGAGGAAGAATTGATTACAAAAATAATAAACCTGTTCTTGGCGGACTTCAACTTATCAAAAAAGACTTGAAAAATATAAAAAGAGTAATAATTTCTGGAATGGGAACAGCTTATTATGCAGGACTACTCACAAAAGATTATATTGAAGAGCTTGCAAAAATTTCTGCAGTAGCAGAGCCTGCTTCGGAATTTCATCATCGGAAACAAATATATTCCAAAGATAGCGATTTGTTTTTATGTTTTTCACAGTCCGGTGAAACAGCAGACACCTTATCGGCATTATGCGACGCAAAATCTCATGGAGTATTATCGCTTGGAATTGTAAATGTTGTTGGCTCTTCAATTTCAAGAACTACTGATGCTGGTGTTTATCAACACATTGGGCCAGAGATTGGTGTCGCTTCAACTAAAGCCTTTACATCACAAGTTGTTATTGGAGCCTTACTCGCTGTACTTCTTGGGCTGGAGCATAAAACACTTTTTTCGCACGAGGCCAAGAGTATTCTCGATGAAATTAAGAAATTGCCTTTAAAGATTGGAAAAATACTAGAGGATTCTGATAAAATTAAACAAGTTGCGAATAATTTTCAAAAATATAATAATTTTCTTTTTTTGGGTCGCAAATATAATTTTCCTACAGCACTTGAGGGCGCTCTAAAATTGAAAGAGGTTTCTTATGTTCATGCAGAAGGAATGTCATCTGGTGAAATGAAACATGGTCCAATTGCAATGATAGATTCTACTTTTCCGTGCATTATGATAATTCCAAAAGATTCGGTTTATGAAAAAAATATTTCAAATGCCGAAGAGATAAAAGCTAGAAGCGGTCCAATTATTGCAATTGCAACAGAAGGGGATAATACAATAAACAAAATCTCAAACGAAACAATATTTATTCCTAAAACTCTAGAAATATTTACACCAATTCTTGCAACAGTCGTGCTCCAGCTTTTTGCTTATCACTTTGCTGTAGCCCGTGGCTGCGACGTTGATAAACCCCGAAATTTGGCAAAATCGGTTACGGTGGAATAATTTGCATACAACTGTATATTCTGGTATAACATTCGTAGTTCAAACGATGTTGTGAAGGGAGAAGGTGATGGCGTATTCAAATATTGGTAGAAAGTTTATTCTTTGGCGAATTATGTATCGTAATGATGCGTATATTGATCATATTGGGCGTACTCACAGAGGGAATATAGTACTGGAGCAAATATCAGTCACAATAATTGAGGAAAAAGAGGTAAAAGGAGTGACAAGTTCTAATGTATACAAAGGCTTGAGAGCAATGCAGGAAAATTGCGAAGTATTTACTCTTAACTGGCTATCTTATCCTGACCATTCAGGCACGCCAACCTATTATTGGGACTCTATTCGCAGAAAAGGCGATAGTGAGTTATGGTTTCCCATAGACGCATGCCAGGCATTTAACTTAAATATTGTTCCTCATGTTACGCCGCACAATACTAAAGCATTTCCCATAGGCGCATGGTTTTGCCAAAAACATGACTTCGCCTATATTAAACCAGACAAATGCTCCAAGTGTTAGTTAGAAAGAATATAAATTTTGAATTCTGGAAAAAATGGAGGCCCCAAATTAAAATTGGGGCTTTTTTATTTACACTAAATTTAAATATGATATAATATAAGTAAGTTAGATATTATTAAAAAATAAAAATAAAATTTATGGCAAACGTTATAATTTATACAACTCCATCTTGTGTTTACTGTAAAATGGCGAAGGCTTTTTTTATGACTAATAATGTAAAATATATAGAAAAAAATGTCATAACAGATGATGAGGCGCGAGAAGCAATGATTAAAAAATCTGGTCAGATGGGCGTTCCTGTAATCGATGTAGACGGCAAAATTATTGTTGGTTTTGATAAGAATGGACTTTCAGATTTGCTTAATATAAAATAGCCAATTTGTTTAATAGATTAAATTCTGTTACGTTATTAATATAAGTCTAAATAATTAATACAAGAAGTTGCGGATAATGCTTCTTCTTTCTGTGAGTTATGAATAAAGACAATTTAGTTCTTTCAGTTTCAATATTATTAACAGGTATTTTAATATCTGGCGCAGTAATTTATAGCACTACAAATCGTGGTAATTTGGCTGCAAATGTAGGAAATCTTAATATTCCGTCTGGTAATGGCGCACCGGTTGATATTAAAGTTAATCCTGTAACAGCCGCAGACCATATTCGTGGCAATATCAATGCCCCGATAAAATTAATAGAATTTTCAGATTTTGAATGTCCATTTTGTGGTCGTTTCCATCCTACAATGCAACAAATCGTCAAAGAGTATGGGGATAAAGTTGTTTGGGTTTATCGACATTTTCCACTTGAGTCTATTCATCCGGATGCTAAAAAAGGAGCAATTGGTAGTGAGTGTGCTAATGAGCTTGGCGGCAGTACCGCATTTTGGGCTTATACAGATAAAATTTTTGCGGATCAGCAAGGATCACTCGCAGATCTCGGCAAAGTTGCAACTTCAATTGGTTTAAACGTGACAGCATTTAATACATGCTTAAAGAGCACAAAATACGATGAGGTTATAAGCAAAGATATAACTGACGCCACAAATTCTGGTGGTCAAGGTACTCCTTGGACAGTAATTGTAAATTCAAAGGGTAAAACATTCTCGATTAATGGCGCGCAACCATATGAGCAAGTAAAAGCAACAATAGAACAAGCATTAAAATAATTTGCGGAGCGACTTGGAATATAACTTAATTTACTTGTCAGTTGGACGATCGTCCAACTGACAAGTAAATTGTTGAATGATTTCCATTTACACAAAATAAATACCTTTTAGATTAATTTTATGATGAAAGATGCTATATCAAGTTTCGCGTCCCAGTTTTCTTGGCAGCCCAAGATAGTTTCAAATTCCCCATTTCCAAAATATAAAAGATTTCTTTTGGCAGGGATGGGTGGATCTCACCTCTCTGGGGATATACTAAAATTGGTTCGTCCAGAACTGGATTTTATAATCCACTCAAGTTATGGATTGCCAAAGCTAAGCAAACAAAATTTTAAAAAGAGACTTTTTGTTGCTAATTCATATTCCGGAAATACCGAAGAGGTTATTTCGGGGTTATATGAAGCAGAAAAAATTGGTTTGCCAATTTTAGTTATAGCAACCGGAGGAAAATTAATCGAAATTGCAAAGGGTAAAAATTATCCTTATATTGAATTATCTATAACTGGAATTCAACCCCGAATGTCTTTGGGTTATGGTTTGCGGGCGCTTGCGTTAGTAATTTCAGATAAAAAATTATTGCGCGACAGTGAAAAGCTTGCAGTTAAGCTTAGGCCGTTGAAGAGTGAAACAAAAGGAAAACAACTTGCCCTAAGAATTAAAAATAAAATACCGATAATTTATTCATCAGCAGATAATCTAGCCATAGCTTACAATTGGAAAATAAAATTTAATGAAACAGCAAAGTCTCCTGCTTTTTATAATTTAATTCCAGAGCTAAATCATAATGAGATGACTGGCTTTGATTTAAATCAAGAATCAAAGCATCTTACAGATAATTTAA
>JAUXUB010000065.1 GCA_030680955.1 bacterium
GCTCGCTATGAAACGATGCTCAATCTTTTGGAAGGCCTCATAGAAAAGTATGAAAATAATGTTATTAGTTCGGCTGAAATTATAAAACAACTCCTTGAAATTGCTGACGGAATTAAAAAATTAGATAAAGAAAGCAGGGAAACAGGACTTTCTGATGAAGAAATTATTTTTTATGATACGTTACAGAAAGATCCTGATCTTGAAAATGCTGGCATTGATGTTAAGGAATTCGTTAAGGATTTAACGAAACGTATTCGACGTGACTTAGCGATTGATTGGACAAACAATGAAACAATAAAAGCGCGCATTCGTCAGAATGTTAGACTTCTTTTGCTCCAAAAAGGGATAGTCGAGGAGATGCAAACCAATCGACTTATTAATTCTATCTATTTTGAAACTGTGCGAGTGTATAGGGAATATCAGCCAGCCTAAATATTAATACCGTGGATTGCTCGTGTTAAGGTGACCCACTTCAAAACATCCCATCCAAAACCATTGCCTAAGTTTTATTTAATTCGAAATTAGACTGTTTTTTGATTTCCCATGCATTTCTATTTGCATTTCGGTAACGGTACCAATACCACCTCCAATTTCACCAATAAACATTCTAACATCCTGTTTATCCTGAGTTTTATCGAAGGGCAGAATTACAGAATGATAAAATAATAGCGTTTGCTGGTTATTGTTTCGCCAAAATCATCATTCGTAACATTCCAACATTCTGCAGAATTACAGAATGTGAGAATGTTTATCCATCGTCATATTTGTGTTAAAATAATATTTATAATAAATTATTACTAATATGTCACAGTTGACCGCCGAAGAGAAAAAGCAATCAGACGACGCAATTGCGTTTATTAAAAAGCATCAAAAGGCTTTTTTGGATAAATTTGCCGGGAGTGCTTTTTATGTTGCCGATGCCGCTCCAGTTTCCTTATTCATGGCTGGATCTCCTGGCGCTGGAAAAACCGAAACATCGAAACGGCTTATTGAAACCTTCAGTAATAAGCCGGTTCGTATTGATGCCGATGAAATACGTGAATTTTTACCAGGGTACAACGGAACAAATGCTTATATTTTTCAACGAGCAGCGGACAAAGGAATTAATATACTTTTAGACCATACACTAGCTAACAATATTAATTTTATTTTAGATGCGACGTTTGCCTATGGAGGTTACGAGGAAAATGTAGCAAGGTGCCTTAATCACAAAAGAAAGGTGGTTATTTATTATATTTTTCAGGAGCCTAAAAAGGCCTGGGAAATGGTGATAGCCCGCGAAGCTATTGAGCATAGACGTGTTTCAAAAGATGTTTTTGTGAGTGCGTTCTTGGCTGCTCGCAACAATGTAAACATGATAAAACATAAATTCGGATCAAAAATTGAACTCAATATTATTATAAAAAATTTTGATACGGGTGAGGATAAAATTGAATTAGGGATTTCCACAGTTGACGATTATTTACCCAAAGCGTATACTCAAGATGAATTAAATATAATCACTTTATGACCTTTCGAAGCTTATTTTCTATATTTAGCAAACCCACTCCAGAAAAGAGTGATTTTTCGGTGTTCTTTCGGGAAAAATCTAAAGAAGAACAAAAGCGTGTCTTGATAGATGTTGTTCGCAAAGCAAATCAAGATCAAAAAGCGATTATTGATAAGTATAGAAATCTTCAAAAATTAACGCACTAGATATTAATCTAAAAACCGCCTCTTGGCGGTTTTTAGTGTTAAAATAAACCATCTCAAAATACTCCAATCCAAAACTACTGCCTAAGTTTAATCTAAACTAAACTCTTTTTTAATTTTCCGTGCATTACAATTTGCATTTCAGTAATTGCACCAATACCACTTTCAATTTCACCAATAAACATTCCAACATGCCGCCCTTCGATAAAACTCAGGGTAAACAGAATGTTGGAATGTTTATGACCATGCCTTCTGGCATGCAGGGTGTTTGCGAAGGTTTGGGTATCGACAGATTTGTGATAAAATATTTTGATAATAATTAATAAATCTCGCCGCGTCATTTGTTAATATCGATTTTTGGAAAATGATATTGAAAAAAAATCTTAAAGAGTTAGGATTTAGCTACCATGGAAATAAATCAAGAAAAATTTAACGATATTAAGAAAAAGGGTGAGGAATTATATAAATCCTTGGGAGAAGTTTATTGCCCGTATTTTCAAGAAAAAATTAATTTTAACGCTAAAGGATTAGAACACCTCAAGTTTAAAAAGAAGAATCATGCTAGGTCATCCGAAGATCAGTTTATAAGGTTTAAGATTCTGAAGTTTGCGCCTGAAGTCTTGAAATTAACAAAGACAATACAAGGAATATCTGAACAAAAAATATTTGAGTTAAATCGCAGTAATCATCGTAATGAACAGATTTTAGTCGATGTTATGTATTATGAGTTTGTAGCGATTTTGGAGGGCACAAGAGTACGTGTTGTTATAAAACAAGTAGGTACAGCACCAAAATATTTTTGGAGCATCATTCCTTTTTGGAAGATTGGGAAAGAAAATGGTAAAAGAAAATTACATTATGGTAGCCCAGAACATGACTAATTTAAATATACAAAATATGCCAACAAAAAACATCGCTCATGGCGATGTGCTTTGTTGGCACTTGGCTACGGTTTGGACAAACATTGACCGTGAGAGGGCAAGCCCATCCAAGCGCCACTTAAAATATATGCTATTTTGGACAAAAGGTCAATGATTAAATTATCCACAGGTCAAAAATATGAAGATTAACCTAACAAAAAAACATCATATTTTAACCTATTTTGATGTCAAGTTTATTAACACCCAATGTTTGACTTCTTTACATATTGTAGTACACTTAATGTATGATTACAAAATACGCAAAATTTATTAAAGAAACTCGACTTAAGAAAGGGTTGCATCAATCTGACTTGGCCTTGAAATTAGGTATTTCTCGCCCTTCTTACATCGCCATAGAACAGGGCAAGAGAGAGTTGACTATGGGAGAATTTGAAAAGCTTTCCAATGTTTTGAATGTTTCTTTTGAAGAGGTGGAGGGTGGAGAATCTCCTAACTATGAAAAGTATAAGCAAATGATTTTGGCCTTTTTGAGACTAGAAGAGAATATTCCCAAAACAAAACTTGCAAAACTTTTATATTTTGCTGATTTTGGATGGTTTTACTATCATCTTAAAAGTATGAGTGGCATGCAGTATAGAAAAATTCAATATGGTCCAGTTGCAGAATCATATTTTGGAATTATTGACGAGATGCTTAATAATGGCGAAATAGAAATGGCGCAAACAAAAGACGGAGCAATGCTCATTTCGCAAACACGAAGTGGAGCAAAAATTCATATTTCAACAATTAATAAGGAAGAAGAGAAGCTTATTAAAGATATTAATAAAAAATGGAAAGGTAAAAAAACTGCCGAAGTAGTAGATTTTACTCATAAGCAATTTCCGTATCTCTACGCACATGATAACGAGATTGTGTCCTACGGCCTTTTCACTCAAGAAAATCCAGATGAAATCTATTAGCTACACAGTAGTATTTGAACCTTTTACGGAAAGGCACTTTATAAAATCGTTTGCTAAAAAGTATAAAGGTGCATGGAATCTTACCCTGAAAATAATAACGAAAGAATTTGAACAGATAGATTTGTTGTTTTTAAAAAATACGGCCGAAACCATTGTCGATTCAAAAGAGATAAAACTTTGCAAAACAGAATTCAAAATTGCCGGCACAAAAGTATCTCGCCATGGCTCAGGTAATCGATGTATTGTTGCAATTCATAAAAAAACAAACAAGATTTGTGTTTTGCTGGTGTATCATAAAAATGATTTGGGCGGCAGCCATGAAACTGCAAACTGGAAAAATTTAGTTAAAGAAAATTATCCTGAATACTCTAAGATTATCTAGATTAAATAAAATAATATGAATATTAAAAAAAATATAAAAAAAGAAAATTACAAATTTAAACCACTTAATCAATACTTAAACGAACAATATCCGACTAAAGCTAAAAGGCAAAAAGCCGATGGTAATTTTAACCGTCTCTGTTTGGGCTATGATATATATATTGCTAGAAAGAAAATAGGATTTACACAGGCCGATCTTGCAAAAAAATTATTTACTACCCAAAGCGAAGTTGCTCGCATAGAGGGAGGAGATCAAAACATTACCACCGATAAGTTGAATCAAATAGCTAAAGCACTAAATAAAAGACTACAAATTTCTTTGAAATAAAACTCACTTTTTAAGTGTTAAAAAAGCAAAAGTGTCGCCTCAAAATCCTCCAATCCAAAATTACTGCTCAAGTTTAATTTAATTCCAAACTCTTTTTTCTATTTATCCATGCATTTCAATTTGCATCTCTGTAATGACTTTTTCTATTTTGCTAATACCTTTTCTAAAAACTCAACAACTTTAGGATATGCATCTAGCCGATTTTTTAATTTTGAAAGGCCATGACCCTCATCTTGATAAACCAATAGTTCAATATATCTACCATGCTCTTTAAGCTTAGTTTCTATTTGTTCGGCTTCAGACAATGGAACACGTGGGTCGTTTGCGCCATGAATTACCAAAAGGGGAGCCTTAATTTTATCTAATGAATTTATTGGCGAGATTGATTTTAAAAATTCCCTGTCTTTTTCTAGCGAACCATATTCAGCCTCTCTTGAAGCTCTCCGATATGGAGCAGTATTTTCAAGAAAAGAAATAAAATTTACAATGCCACATGTATTTACCCCTGCAGCCCAAAGATCTGGGTAAAACGCCATACACGCTAAAACCATAAAGCCACCATAGCTACCACCCATTACAATTAATTTATTTATATCAACTTCGGATACATTTTTTAAATATTCACTTAGTGCAATAATATCTTTAACTGAATCCATTCTTTTTTCTACGTTATCTAAAGCCATATATGTTTTGCCGTATCCGGAACTTCCGCGAATATTAGGTGCGATAACTATATATCCTGCATAAACAAAATATTGCGTGAGAAGTGCTAACCCTGGTCTATATTGTGACTCTGGTCCTCCATGAATGTTGATTATTGTCGGTAATTTTTTGCCCGAGACAATATTTTTAGGTTTATAAATAAAGGCAGGAATTTCTAAACCATCAAAAGATTTAAATTGAATTAGTTCTGGCTCTACTAAAGTATCGGGGGGTATTCCTTGCGGTGCATTTATTAATTGCTTTGTCTCACCAGTTTCCATATTAGCGATAAAGATATTCGATGTTCTGCGCGAGTCACCCAAACTAAAGGAAAGGTACTTACCATCCATTGAAAAGCTAAAGCTCCCTATTTCTCCGGCTGGCAGATTATATGACATGGGCGCTAATGTGTAAGGTTCATAAATTGTTAACTTACTATATCCATTTTCATTAGTTGCTATTCCAAAATATTTACCATTGCGTTGCATGGCCAGTCCTGCGATATCCCAGTTTGATTTTATAACGTATTCAAATTGTTTGTCTTTCAATGAATATTTGGCAAGACTTTCAAATTCTACATCTTTATTCATCGTAAGATAAAATGAAGATTCATCTGGTAGCCAACGTGGAGTGCCATATGAAACATTGCCATCGTGGGGAGTGAGGTGTTCGACCTTATTGGTTTCTAAATTGCATAAGTAAAGATCATTATTTTCGTTTGAATAAAATCTGTTTACTGCAAGATACTTACCACTCGGAGAAAAACCAGCTGAGCTACAAGAATCACCAAAATCAAAAACACAACTTTCTTTTCTGGTTTCAAGATTCAATATATAAACATCAAAATCCTTGCCATTTCTTTCATTGGACGCATATGAAATATATTCGCCATCGTAAGAAAATGAACTAAGCCGATATTTAGTATCTGGTTTATTAGTCAGTTCTATAATCTCTTTATTTGCAGGATTAATTAAATAAAGCTGATTTTTTTCATTACCACCAACGGATTTAGAAAATGCTATCAAGTTTTCTTTTGGTGAAAAAACCATACCAGATATGAAATCAGGAAAATCTGTAAGTTGGATAACATCACTGCCGTCTATAGACATTAAGTAAATTTGAGTAGTACCCGTTAGATTTGATAGGTATGCAATTTTGGATGCATCTGGATTAAATCTTGGCCCAAAAGCTGTTTTAACCTTCAAGAAATCAGCAATTGTATATTTATCTTTATCCATATTCATACCAATATCTTACATGGAGCCATAGGCCTAATCAACTCTATCCAACCTCTCACCTACAATATTCCAACATTCCCTGCCTGCGCAGGCAGGTGCAGAATGTTGGAATGTATATAATATAGAAAAATGTTTTTTTGGGTTTAATTTGGTATAGTTTTTATATGCAATCACTTGAATCTATTGAACAAAATAAAGAATCGGAATTACTGCCGAGTCTATTAGATATCGTAAAGCTTGATGGTCGATGGGCGCAGGTGCGTGCAGGTGGCCGCTCAATTTTGTTTTTAGATAGTGGTGAAACTAAACAAATAGATTGGGGTCAATACGAACTTAATAAATATGTCCACCAAGCAATGCACTATCTACCCGAGAGCAAAGAGCTTACGCATGATGAGCTTATGCGAATCCATTGGGGCCCAGAGCAAGAAGCTAAGCCATCCCTAAAACTTCAATGCACCTATTTCGGAGATTTTAGCAGCAAGAAAAACATTGCTGAATAAAACAAATAATCCATTAATAAACATTCCAACATTCTGCAGAATGTTGGAATGTTTATTAATAGTGTGTTAGTATCATTTTTATATGAAAACATCAAAACAACTTGAGCGATATTTTAAAGGTGCGGCAAATCATACACGAATTTCAATTATGCACGCAGTAGAGAAAAGAGAGGGGATTTCTGTTTTTGGAATAACCGAAGTACTTTGTGGAAACTTCAAAACAATTTCTCAACACACTAAAGCACTTGTTAATGCCGGTCTTTTAAATAAGAAATATCGTGGCCGTGAAGTTACTCATTCACTCTCGCCATACGGCAAAGCCTTTTTAAAGTTCATGCAATCATTCTAACATTCTGCAGAATGTTAGAATGATTGGAACGTGTAAGTTATTGAAATGGTATAATAAAGTCATGAATAGATCTCGTAGTTTTGCATCAATCGTAGTAATTGGGATTATTGTTTTGGTTGTAGCTATGGGAGTTGGATATTTTATATTTACCAAAGAAAGCGGTGGGATTAAAGTTTTTGAATCTAAAGATCAATGCGAGAGGGAAGCTGGTTCTAAATGTATCTATTATCTTTGCGATATTCCTTTAGGTGATATTTTCCAAAAAATATGCACCCAAGGTGATGGAAGTGGATGGTATAATGTTATTCAAATCGGAGCTAGTGATGCAAGTACTGCGTCGACCACAAGCACAACTTCAACGTTTTCAGCCATTGATACTTCCGATTGGAAAACGTACCGGAATGAAGAATATGGGTTTGGTTTAAGAGATATTGAATTTAAATATCCCAAAAAATGGGAAGTGGAGTTAGATCCAATGGGTTATATTATTACGTTTTCTAAAACTGATGCTGACGCATTTAGAATATACGAAAGCGTTGGTGAGGGCATTCAGCGACACCCATTTCAAGATAACGAAGACTGCAAAGAGACAGAAATGTTAGTGGATTTTCGTAAGGCATTAAAAATGGAGTGTCAAAGCATAGAAGGCACGTTTTTTGTTGTCATTGCAATTAAAACAAGTCGACCATACAGTACCATTTATTTTGAATTATCAGGGCCATCAAAGAGTGACTATGGCGAATATTATAAGATTTCTGACAGGGAAGGAGCTTTGCAAAAATTCAACCAAATCCTCTCCTCCTTCAAATTTATCCAGTTAAATTCTACAATAAAATCCTCTAATATCTCATTAACAGCATATATTCCAAAAACTTTTACTATTGCTCCAACCATAAAACAAGGCTCAAGTGTTCTGCTAAATTGGATAAGCGATGATGTTTCGAAAAAATGGGGGGATAAAATTTTTATCTGTTTGATTGGTTTAGATGACCAAAAAGAAGAAATTAAGCTGAGAGATAGTAAAGTGAGTTGTTATCCTGATACACAGTTTACAATTGGCACTTCTACGCTTTCATTGGGTAAATACGAATGGCTAGTAAATGATTATTCAAATAAATATGTTACCGCACCATCCGCG
>JAUXUB010000070.1 GCA_030680955.1 bacterium
GCTTGCCATAGATATTTTTTTGGCAAAACTATTCACCGCTTCCGTCATTGCTCGTGGCGAGAGCGAAGGAATCTTCGTTGCAAGTAGTAGCTTCGCTTTCCGTTCCACAGCAATTGCAACCGCTTCCGTATTGTGGGCACGAGTAAATTCAGCCCGTCAACAGCCACTTAATTTGAGTGGTCTAAACCCCAAAAGGAGTAAAAAAATGAAACTGAAAACGAAGAAGTTTCACCTAGGAGATGTACTAACCATAACCACTGGGCGCCTTGTCTCCCCTCGCCACATCGATGGGGTCTACGATATCCTGAACTTCATGACAGGTGATAACTTGTTCACGCACCAACTTCCAAGAGCAATGGACGAGTGCAAGCCATATCTATTCGCTCAATTCCCACAGTTCGCTATGCCTGAGATACAAGACCGAATCACCCAACTCGACAAGATGCTCAAAACTAAGGACGGAAAAGCGGAACCGAAAAAGCTCGTTGCGGACTGGCTCGCTAAGCAAGTCGAAAAGTACGGTAAAATATTCGACGTGAAGCCGATACCAAAGGGTGCTCACCAAGTCAAGAACCCAATCAAAGAAGCGGTGGAAATGACTGGCGGTATCAGGAAGGTCATCGTCGCAGTAGTCTAGTAAGCGATAGATAATAACTATCGCGCACCAAAGCCCCAAGCAGAACTTATTTCTGCTTGGGGCTTTTTTCTATTGCTAATTCGTTATTGGTTATAAGTTGTTAGTTATTGGTTCTTAGTTGCCTTCCTCAAGAGCGCTTTTAACTTTATCGCTTATTTTTTTTGGTTTTTTAACATGGAAAATAACCACTAAGTCACCACGACCACGAGCATTAAACCGTGGCATACCCTCACTAGAAATTATAACTTTTTCATTAAAATCAAAACCTGGTGGAATTTTTACACTTATTTTTTTATGATCAATTCCTGTGACTATTACTTCGTCTTTTAGAAGCGCCTCGGTTAAATCTAATGCCTGCGTAAGTACCAAATTGCCGCCCGCACGAGTAAATCTGTCGTGTGGTCTTACGCTAACTCTTACATAAAGACTTCCGGTTGATGCTCCTCGCTCTCCTGCCTCTCCTGCACCTTGAATCTTTACTATTTGGCCACTCTCTATACCTGGAGATAAATCTACTGAAATTTCACGATTTCCAATTATGCGGCCTTCACCAGAACATGCCCTACAAATTTCATTAGGAATATTGCCTGTGGCATGACACTTAGCACAAGGTTTAACTTGAGCAAAATTACCAAAAAATGTTTTACGAGCTTCTTTAACTTCTCCCCTTCCTTCACAATAAGTGCAAGTTTTACTTCCAGCTTTTAGATTCGCTCCATCTCCTTTACAAGTTGCGCAAGTTATTTTTGCCCTAAATGCTATTGTTTTCTTTATACCATTAAAAGATTCTTCAAGTGTTATGGTCTCACCCGCTTCCAAGTCTGCACCGCTAGTGTAACTCTTTCGCTTAGACTTAACACCGAGGCCTTCAAAAAATGCTTCAAAAATATCACCCATATCGCCAGCGCCAGACATATCAAACTGAACTCCATCTCCAAAACCTCCGCCACCGAAAGGAAAACCACCACCTGGAAATGGCGAACCGCCTTGACCACCGCCAAACCCAGAAAAATCTGAAGTACCAAAATTGTCATAAGAAGTACGCTTCTCTTTATTAGAAAGAACCTGATAGGCCTCATTCACTTCTTTAAATTTTTTTTCATTTCCTCCTTGTTTGTCGGGATGAAATTGATGAGCTAACTTTCTATAAGCTTTTTTAACTTCTTCATCATTTGCGCCCTTATTAACGCCGAGTACTTCGTAGTAATCCTTCATAAACGTAATCTAATATCTCAAAAATAAAATCTCAAAAGTTCATCTAAAAAATTAAATCTTCATCAACCGATTACTCTAAAAATTTGAGATTTGAGATTATATATTTGAGATTATTTTAGTATGACTATTTCTTTACTTCTTGTCTCTAATACTATAGTTGCGAAACCTAATACAATTAAAATTTCAAATATTGCAGCGGAGACCAGTGCCACGAACCATGCTATTGGAGTACCAATACTTCTTACAATGAGAAAAAGTAACACACCAACCATTAATAAAACCAATATTTTACTGTTTGGCGAAACTTTACCAATATTTTCCTTATAAGCATTATAGAAAATATTTATGAGGATATCATTCGTTCCAAACTTAGTCTGCAGTAATTTACTAAAACTATCTTGTTGTTGTTTAATGGCTTCTGTTTTTTGATCTTTAGTAAACTTAGCCATTTCTGGTCGTAATTTTAAAATAGCATTTTCAAAAGTATCGTTTAAGGAAAATTCCGACATTACAATTTTAGTAATAGCCTCTGCCGGAAGAATAATTCGCTTAAATGTGTCAGGTGACACTAAAAGACCATTATTTTGAAAAACGCTCATATAACACGCGACCACAAAAATCGATAGACCGGTAATTGCTTTAGGTAAAATAAATTTTGAAATACGAAATATGCGCACTTTCAAGCTGTACATCAGCTCGTTCTTGCCGCTTACACTCCCCCAATATAATAAAAGAAAAGTGATAATAAAACCTACAATTGAAAAAATGGTGAGAAAATAAATAAATGGAATTAACATCACTGCCGATTGTAGGAATAGAACTACTCCAACGCGCGCTTTTTCTTTAACAAGAATTGCTTGCAAAAAGACTATAACCAAAAATAACGTACCAAATATAGTTGCGAATATCATATTTGTCGTTAGATCACCAAAATTCTGACTAAGACGACTAACGAAAAAAGCAAAACAAAGAGAGATTAAAATCCCAGCAATTGCAATTGAGTTAATCTTAATAGCCGAGATATCTATTTCGCTTTCTTGTTTTATGCTTTTAAGTAAGTCGGGCATAAGCTTCGCTTAATATTAAAAATTAAAAATTTGGAATGCCTTCAACTAGTTCAGGCAATATTAAATTTTTTTATTTTTTTGTTGTCGGTGGTTGGTTCTCTGCTATTTCAGGTTGTTAGTTGTTGGTTATTGGTCTGTTTTAGGTTGTTGGCTTTCGGTTGTTGGTGGCTCGTCTGTTTTGGGTTGTTGATTGTCGGTTCCATGTGGTTGGTTTTCAGTTGTGCCAGGTTGTTGGTCATTAGTTGTAGGTGGTTGATCCTTGTCTTTATTGTATATCATTGAACCAATTTTTTGTACTTCATCGCTTAGTGCTTTGGTTGCATCCTGTATTGTTTGTACATTATCACTATCCTTAACTTTTTTAAGTTCTTCAATTTTAGCATTTACGCCATCCTTAATTTCTGGAGTAATTTTATCTCCCGCATCACGAAGTGATTTCTCAGAAACATATATAAGGGATTCGGCAATATTACGTGTTTCAATAAGTTCTCTTTTCTTCTTGTCTTCATCGGCGTGCGTTGCTGCATCCTGCTTCAATTTTTCAATTTCATCCTTGGAAAGCGCGGTTGAGGCTTCTATTTTTACACTTTGGCTTTTACCAGTCGCTTTATCTTTAGCAGAAACATTAAGGATTCCATTTGCATCAATATCGAAGGTAACTTCTACCTGTGGTGTGCCACGTGGAGCTGGTGGAATGCCGTCTAATATAAATCTTGCTAAAGTTTTATTATCTGTCGCCATTGGTCGCTCACCTTGCAATATGTGAATCTCTACAGATGGTTGATTATCGGCGGCTGTGGAGAATACCTGAGTTTTTGCCGTTGGCACCGTTGTGTTCTTTTGGATCATCGGAGTAGCTACACCTCCTAATGTTTCGATGGAAAGCGAAAGTGGAGTAACGTCCAGTAATAAAATGTCTTTAACGTCACCTTGCAAGATGCCGGCTTGAATGGCGGCTCCTACTGCCACAACTTCATCTGGATTTATTCCTTGATGTGGTTCCTTATCAAAAAGTTTTTTTACTGCCGCCTGAATTGCAGGCATTCTTGTTTGTCCTCCAACTAATATAATTTCGTTTATTTGTGAAAGTTTAAATCCAGCGCCCTTTGGTTGTGGAGCCGTAACAGTTTCTTCCACAAGTTTAATAGATTTTTTAATCAAATCATCAACTAATTCCTCAAGCTTTGCGCGCGAAAGTTTCATTAGAAAATGTTTAGGCCCTGAATCGTCAGAGCTTATATACGGCAAATTAATCTCTGTTTCCATAGCGCTAGACAACTCATGTTTTGCTTTTTCTGCCGCTTCTCGCAAACGCTGTAATGCTAAAGGATCTTTAGATAAATCTGTTCCCTGTTGTTTTTTATATTCAGTAATTAAATGATTATTAATTCGTTTGTCAAAATCATCTCCACCCAAAAATGTATCACCGCCTGTCGCTTTTACCTCTACGGTGTCATCCCCCACTTCAAGCACGGAAATATCAAACGTTCCGCCACCAAAATCATAAACAACGATTTGTTCATTCTTCTTTTTGTTTAGTCCATAAGCCAATGCCGCCGCCGTTGGCTCATTTAATATTCTGCGTACTTTAAGACCTGCAATTTCACCTGCATTTTTAGTTGCTTGCCTTTGTGCATCATCAAAATATGCAGGAACTGTAATGATAGCTTCATCTATCTTTTCTCCAAGTTTTGCTTCCGCATCTGCTTTTAATTTTCCTAAAATCATTGCCGAAATTTCCTCTGGCTTGTACCACTTGTCTCCCATTTTTACATCAACACCGCCATTTTTGGACTCTTGCATATCAAACGACATATTTTTCTTATCCTCCGCAACTTCTTTGTCAGTCCACTTGCGGCCGATAAGACGTTTTACACTAAAAACTGTATTTCTAGGGTTTGTAACTGCTTGTCGTTTTGCTAATAATCCCACCAATCGCTCACCCGACTTTGAAATACCAACGATAGATGGTGTTGTGCGGTTTCCTTCGCTATTTTCGATTATTTTTGCTTCTCCTCCCTCCATTACTGCTATTGCTGAATTTGTTGTTCCTAAATCTATTCCTAATATTTTTGACATAAGTATGTAATGCGAATTGTACGAATATGAAATCGAATGGTACGAATAAAAAGTTTATTATATTCGTTACATTCGTATTTAAATTTGTAACATTCGTTTTTTATATTTATTATTTTGACACTTTTACTTTGGCTGTTTTTACTACTTTTCCATGTAGCATATAACCTCGGGATAATTCTTCTAAAATGATATCAGGCTCGCTACTTTCTCTGCTCTTTGTCTCATCTTGCAATAAAACTTCATGAAACTGTGGATTAAATTTATCTCCGATTTTTAATTCTATTTTTTGCAATCCATGCCTTTTTAATGTTTCCTCGAGCTGGCTTCTGATATGTTCCACTCCTTCTCTGCTTTTCTCATCTTTTATAGATTGCATTGCTAAATCAAAACTTTCTAGCACTCCAACCATTCCCTTAATTATTTCTTCATTGCCATATTTAGCCATTTCTTCCAACCGCTTCATTTCATCAGCTTTGTAGTTAGCGAGGTCTGCTTTTGTTCTTCTCCATCCATCTAAATATTCGTCCCTTTCTTCCTCGCATAAGTTTAGCTTATTATTTAATTCTTTGCCTTCATCCACACCTTCTAGCATTATATTATCTTCTTTTTTTTGTTCATCATCTTTATTCATAATTTTTAAATGTGTCGCGTAATGTTAAGAATACTTTAAAATTTTTTCGATAATCCATTCTACGGGGCCCGAATGTGGCAAAAAGCACTCGGCTGTCATTTATTTCAAAAATATCAAAAATAGTTGTAACTTGAGCATGGCGGATTAGTGGACTTTTTTTACCTATAAACGCCCTTGGGCCGTTATTATAATTTTCATCTTTATCCTCTAATAATTCTGTCATTCGCGCCTCTAAACTTTCAACATCTTTGGCTATCTCATAGAATACTTTGGTAGTTGGAACTTCCATACAGTTAAATAATTCATCAAGCCCACATGTATGCACAGAGAGATTATCTTCTGCAAGGCCTGCGCTAAGCAAGTGAAGCGCTTGTGAAAGTTCATGAACAAAACTTTTTAATTCACCTTCTATTATAAGCTCTGCCAGATTAACAATATTCTTTTCTTTCTTAGGGTTTGATATAAGTTCTTCGCGAACTTTTTCTGCAAATAGCTCCAAAGCTTTATCAGTTGGCACTCGCCCACCAGAGATGTGTAATTGTTCTAACCAACCAGTTTCTTCTAACTCATTTAGTTCAGATCTAATTGATGCCGGCTTTATTCCAAAATCATAATCCAAAAAAAGTCTATTAGAACTTACTGGTGCGCCAGTGCGAATATATTCCTTTACTGTCGCAACTAAAATATTTTCTGTTCTACTATTCATATTGTGATTTAGAAATCTTTCACAGTTTTTATTTCAGCGCATTATTATATAATTACTCCATTATATAATAATTAGCACTCAAAGGTCAAGAGTGCCAATCCCATTGCCAATCCCATATGGTTCCTTTTTTTGTGAGGTTCTTCTTCTGTCTTTGCGAGGGTCATCCCGAAGCAATCTAGATAAACTGGATTGCCACGCTCCGCTCGCAATGACGGAAAGAGTTATAAAAATAGAAATAATTACAAAGATGAGAAGGGTTGTGTAGTGTTGCTCACACAGACAGAACCAAATATAAATCAGAGAGTGGCACCAACGAGTTCGTTTAATTTACAAAATTGTCTATTTCCCAACAAATATACCGCATAATTGCGGTATATTTGCGAATATTTTATTATTCCTGCTTCAATATTATTATTTTATAATTTCTTTAAATATGGTGCTGTTTCAGAGCTCCCCTCTGCAGACCAACCCTCAACTCCATTATCCCACTTAATTTTCCACCAAGTGTAATTGTCTCCTTCAGCGCGCTCTGGACCTCCCATAACTGTACCTTTATTTCCTGTATAAACTGGAGAATTTGCGACCTTAGAACTAGATTGGCCTGCCTGTGAACGAACATTAAGATAGGGGGATGCTATAACTTGAACATGGTCACCGTTACTTAATATGCGCTCTATGGATGGTCCAATTTCCGTGTCACCCCCTGCAGACCAACCCTCAACTCCATTATCCCACTTAATTTTCCACCAAGTGTAATTGTCTCCTTCAGCGCGCTCTGGACCTCCCATAATTGTGCCTAATGCTTTTTCGTAAACTGGGGATCCGGGCGTTACTATGGGTTTATTTAAGCCAGCCGTAGTACGAACCCTAAGCGATGACCATACAACGCGAACACGGTCACCATTTTTAAATTGTCCTTCTTGACCAGGGATCGGTGTTGGAGTTGGAGTGGGCGTTAGTGTCGGATTAAATAATTTTATATAAACATCTGATCCACTTCCTACATTAGTCCAACCATCAGTCTTGAATTCGTCATCCCAAATTATATGCCACCAAGTGTAACCCAATAATGTTTGTGATTCACCGACAATTGTGCCAGTTGTTTCAACTTCTATTGCACGAATAACGGTTACTTGCGTATTACTTGGAGTTGTTCTTGAATTTCTTGGTCCATTAAACAAATAAATTCTGTCGCCATCTTGGAATGAGGCACCTGGGAGAGGTGTAGGGGAGAATGTTGGAGTAGGGGTTGGGGTATATGAGCCGTCAGTGGGAGTTGGGGTTGGAGTGGTAGGCGTGCCGCTTCCGGATTCAACTTGCCAGAACCTCACATCATCAAAATACGCCTTTCCATTGCTGTCCCCTGGACCCAAAACACGAGGACGAACCGACAGAATAAGCTGGGCCCTACTGGTATTAGCCGGTGCAACAAGAACCGGACTAGTAAAAGTAAACCAGTCTTTGCTGCCGCTAGTAACGCCTAGTTTGATGGCCTTAGCACTGTATTGAGCAGACGCATTGATGCCATCCCATGCAAGCACAGCATAGGCATCGGAATTAACCAGGTTTTCGGTTTTCATTCTCATTGAAAATCGATAACTGCCCCCACCCACTATGTTTGTAAGACTTTGATTAGCAAGTAAACTAGTTGTATATACCTTACTATTGTCACCAACGCCGGTGCGTCTTGCCGCATCTACCACTACAGCGACAAAGCCACCATTGCCTGGGATAACATCGATGCAGGAAGTGCAGATAGGATATGTACCCCATCCATAGCCGCTCCAAGGACGATGACCAGGACCAAGCTTAGAGGATTTGACAGTGCCTTCTTCGAAGGTGCCGTTTTTGACAAGGTTTACCTGCGTCGCTATTTCATTTTGCGTTGCTTTAAAATTTGCGGTTGGTCCGACTCCAGTAGCATTCACAGATAAATTAGTTTCTGATGGACTAAAGCGATATCCTAAAATTGGCTGATATTCAGAGGCATATCCAATACCCGCCTTGACAGGTACTACACGGTAGACGCCCGGTGGTAGCGCGGCGGTTGTATAGCTTCCACTGGAATTAGTAAATACCTGATTAACAAGTGTATTGCTACTGTCATAAACTTGAACAGCTACATCGCTAAGTGGGCTATTGCTCTGATCGCTAACGGTGCCACTCACCACTGATGATCCAGTACTTATAGGTGTCGGAGTTGGTGTTGGTGTTGGCGAAGGAGTAGGTGTGGAGGTTAATATTGGGGTAGGTGTTGGAGAATTTACAGACGAAGCAACAACAGCATATCTTACAACACTTGACCATGCACTATTCCCTACTTTTGCCCAATTTTCATAATTTGATCGCGGAGGCCAAGAAGAAGGAATACCAATAGTTCCATCTGGAAGCGGCCCAATAACTGCGGTGCCATTTGCATCCGTTTGTTTAATATTGTTGATTGTCCATCCAGTTCTTCCTACTGCGCCACCATCACCATTATTCCAACTTATAGTGACTGGGCTATTTGGTTTTCCCCCGGTTACTTGAAGCCATGCAGTTTGACTAATTCCACTTTCAAAAAATACTTGATTAGTTGGCGATGCTGACCAAATTTGAGGTTCGGTATTTAAAATAGATTTACCTACTCTAAGAGTTGGGGTTGGGTCAGTTCCACTTACAGCTGGTACACCAAAAACAGTAATAAAATTAGTGCCATTAAACAAAGGTAAAGCAGGAGCACTGTCTATGTTGTTGCCATGCAATTCAAATTTAGCTTCAGTTGTGCCAATAAAATCAGCGCTACCAGAATTACCGCAAGCGACACGTGTTTTTGTTCCACCAGGACCAACATAAAATAAGCAGGCGGTAGGAGAAACCGACGCCCACGCAAAACCAACCGTACACGAACTTGCGCCAGTTGGTATAATACAAGGATTAGGAACGGCTATCAATATATTTACAGCAGCGGAGCTTTTATTTATATTTGATGCTCCGGTCAAAATAACACCAGCAATTATTACAACAATAAGAAGTGCTGAATAAGATAAATTTTTAATAGTATTTTTTTTCATATAGAAACAATTCCTTGCGTCTCACGGGTAAGGAATTAAATTGCGACTATTTAATAAAGTTAATAATGATTGTTAATTAAATACTTAATTATATTAGCGAAGTTCGACTATACTTAATATAATACCATAAGGAGTAACCATCACAACTAGAGTAGTTGTTAATAAATTCAAAATATCG
>JAUXUB010000079.1 GCA_030680955.1 bacterium
AAAAGTTATTTTTCTTGAAGAAAACTATCGCTCTACTCAAACTATACTAAGTGCGGCGAACGCAATTATTAAAAATAATAAATCTCAAAAACCAAAAAATCTTTGGACAAAAAAAGAAAAGGGTGCGCCAATAGTAATTCACGAACACGAGGACGAAGTTGCAGAAGCGGAGTGGATAGCTGCTGAAATTGCGAAGCAATTTCAGAAGCAACATGTAACAAGTAACATGAAACATGGGCCGGATGACTCCTCACATATTACACCTCACTCCTCACATTCTGCACCTCACGCCTCACATGTTACACCTCACATGTCGCATGCCATTCTCTACCGCACCAATGCGCAATCTAGAGCTATTGAACAAGCGCTAATAGAACATAATATTCAATATCAACTCTTTGGAAGCATAAGATTTTATGAGCGCAAAGAAATAAAAGACATTGTGGCGTGTTTAAGATACGCCTCAAATCCAAAAGATGCTGTAAGTTTGGATCGTATGAAAAAAAGTTTATATGCAAAACCGTTCAGAGAGCTGATGAACGAATTACCAGGCAAGGCAAAGGTGCTTCAGCCTTACGAGCTTATTGTTTACTGTTTAAACATCTCAAATTATTTTGAATACTTAAAGAAAAACTACCCAAATGCGGATGAGCGAATAGAAAACCTAGAGGAACTTATGGGATTTTCAGAAAACTATCCAAACCTTAATGATTTTCTTGAAAAAGTTACGCTCTTACAATCTACCGATAATGAGAATACCAAAAACAGCAAAAACAAATATCCACAACAGCAATTAGTCGAGAGTAACGAGAGTCCAATCAAAGAGTCTGAGCTAAAAGCTATAAGCTATAAGCTTCCGACCGTTTCCCTTATGACCATCCACATCGCCAAAGGTTTGGAATTTGATAAAGTTTATGTAGTTGGTGTAAATGAGGGTCTTTTGCCACATCAAATGTCTTATGGAACCACTGAAGAGATAGAAGAGGAGCGCCGTTTAATGTATGTAGCAATAACAAGAGCACGAAGTGAACTAACACTTAGTTTTTTTGATCTTGGTTCTCGTTTTTTATATGAAATTCCCGCAGAGCTTATAAACTTTACAAGCTCTGACCCTCACGGCCAAAAAGATTTTTCTGACGACGAAGAACGCTATATTTCTTTTGATTAATAATAATATAAATTATATGTCTCAAAAGCTTGGACAACATTTTTTAAAAGATAAATCGGTCCTAAAAAAAATTGCCACATCGCTCGAGATTAAAAAAGGCGATACGATAATTGAGATAGGTCCGGGACACGGAGAATTGACTGAGCTTATAGCAAAAGAGCTTATAGCTTTTAGCAGGAAATTAATTCTAATAGAGAAAGACAAGGAATTAATACCATCACTAAGAAAAAAATTTACAAATACAAACACTTTCATTATTGAAGACGATATTCTAAAAGTGCTTCAGCAGCTAGTGATTGACTATAAGCTACAAGCTATAAGCTATAAGCTAACCGGCAACATTCCCTACTACATAACTGGTCAACTTTTGCGCATAATTTCTGAACTAAAATCGAAGCCCGAGCTATGTGTTTTTACAATTCAAAAGGAAGTAGCAGAACGCATTGTCGCGAAACCTCCAAAAGCTAATCTACTCGCTTGCGCTGTCCAAATTTGGGCAAATCCCAAAATTATTGCCACTATTCCAGCAGGCGCATTTAACCCACCACCAAAAGTTACAAGCGCAATTATAAAACTAGAGACAAAAAAAGAAATATTGGATGAAAAACTGTTAATAAATTACTTCAAAATGCTTCATATTTTATTTAAACAACCTAGAAAGACCATTTTAAATAATTTATCCGAGGGCTTAAACATAAACAAGGCGGGGATTATTGCAAAGCTTGAAAAGCTTGGTATTAACCCTAAAAACCGCCCCCAAAACCTCGAAATTAATGACATTATTGCGCTTTCTGAAATTTTTATTGGCTAGTTTTTCGTCATTGCGAGGGTTATCCCGAAGCAATCTATTTAGATTGGATTGTCGCGCTACGCTCGCAAAGACGAAAGAGGCATTAGTTATTAATTGTCGGCCGTAAGTCGCAAAACTAGAACAGTTATCCCCATGCTTCCCACAGGGAGAGTGCTATAATATAGGAGATGCGGAGGTACGTGAAAACATTCACATTTTTCGCTCTTATTTCAATAAGTGTAAGTTTTGTGCTCTTTTTATTTTTAGGTAATTCCAACCCTGGAGTCAATTCTTTTGAGGTTGGTGGCGCACCAAATATATTCGGGACGCTTCAACCAATGGGTATGTTTAGCAATCTTGCAACGGGTGTTTCTCGCGTACTTGGTTTTAGTATCGCTAACACAGATCCAAAGCAAACTATTGACGCAACAACAAACCTCACAGAAATTTTTGGGCAGATCATGGCGGGTGGAATTATAGAAGGAAATCCAAAAGGACCGCAACAAATTGATGGGCAAGATTCTCTAATAATACCGGAAAGTCTAAATTTGGCCGATCCAAAACTAAGACAAGTGTTTAATCTTTATAAAAACAAAATAACATCACCTACCGTAGACGAAAATAAATTTAATATAATTTCAACAACCAAAAAAGAAGATTTGGAAAAATATTTTATGACCATTGAAAATGGTTATGCCGAATTATACAAAGATCGTGGCTTTATAGAAGACGCACAAGATATAACAGGCATATTAAAAAATTTTGAAATCATTGGACGCATTAATGAAGACTATTTAAAAATACTTTACAGTATGCCCGTACCTGCCGTATTCAAAGAATTTCACAAGAAGACGACGATATATACCATAGCCGAAATAAATATTATTAGCGGCGCATTAGATATTGAAAACGATCCATTAAAAGCTCTTTGGATGAAAAATCTTCATGAAGGACAGGTTGTCAAAAAGAAAGAGTTAATGAATGAGGAAATTTCTTTCATAAATCAATATGGATTATTTAAAAAATAAAATATTTATAATATTAGACTACGATTTCTATGATTAAAAATGCTATTTTAATTTTATTATTGGTTTCTGTTTCAGTGGCTTTTGTTGCTCCTCGGCCAGTGTACGCTTATACAGTGGAAGATCTTTTAAATTTAATTCCTAATTGGCTTTCTAGTTTATACACAATGGCAATGAAAGTCTATACAGCATCGTGGGATAAATACGTACAATTTGCATTAAAGTATGCAATAGAAAAATTTAAGCTTAAGGTTATAGACGCGATGAACAAACAGATGGTTGAATGGGTTACTGGTGGGGCAGGTGGTTCGCCTAAATTTATTCAAAACTGGGAAACGTATTTATCTGGTGCTTATAATGTTGGTTTCTATTCGGTTGGCGGAGAACTACGAGAGGCGACGATTTGCGACCAGTTTAAAAACAAATTAATTGATTCAAATTGGAAAGGCGTTAGTCTTCCCGTTGACGCAAACTCGCCATTTAGATCTAGAATGAACTGCACTCTTGATACTCATCTAGGTCAACAAGGTTATTCACGAGAGGATTATCAAAATGATTTTAGAAGTGGTGGGTGGTCGGCGTATAAGGAACAATTATTCCAGCCACAAAACACATATTTGGGCGCATATTTTATGGCGCAAGACGAGGCAACAGAGCGTGGCTATTCTAAACAAAATGCGGCACAGCAACAGGGATTAGCAGGCAAGGGCTATCTTCCAGTAAAAAGGTGCGCAATAGGAACGGCTGATAACTGTCTACAATGGGAAATTACGACTCCAGCTTCGGTTTTTGAAAGCGCTTTAAACGCTAGTACGAAAAGTAGATTTGATTATATCGTAAATGCTGATCAAATTGTTAGTATGGCACTCATAATGGCTGATGGCTTTGCTAATAAATTAATTCAATCTGGCGTTGATGGATTGTTTAATTATGGTAAGGGAACCGATACCACGCAACCCGGCTACACAGATGGCTCAGACTGCATAAAAGACCCGACTAGCGAATTATGCCAAGCGATTGCCGACGGTGACATAAGCACCATTCCGATTACCGGTCAACCGCCTGGAACTTCTTGTAAGGCGGATTCTGAATGCGACACTACTATTTGTGCTCCAACCGCTGATCCCACTGTCTCATTTTGCGCTTCGACCGTAATAGCAGATGGCAAACCATGCAAAACAAGTTCTCAATGTAAATCCAGAGCATGCGATGCTGTTAGTTTTACTTGCACACCACCACGACCAGATGGCTCGACCTGCACTTCAGACGATCAATGCAAAAGCATGAATTGTGTACCAATATCAGAAGGCTCGACCATCTCTTCCTGCAAACCATATAGCACTACGGGCGGACAAGGCCAACTCTGCAACCCCACTGGAAATCCATGTGATGTTCCAACTAATAGTTGCGGACCCGATCCGTTTGATACATTTATTCCGCCGCGGCAAATCTGCATAGCAAGCTAAAAATATTTTCTTTTCGCGCGCCACCAAAATAAGAAATTTAAAAATTGCACACCAATAAAAAATGACTTGGTTTTCTAAAATAAAAAACAAAAAAACTTCGCTTCTGATTTTTGTTTTAATGTCAGTTTTTGTTTTTTATGGAATTTTTAATATCACCACCACAAAAACTGCAGCGGCTCAGCAATCCTGCACGATAGAAATTGACGGCAAAGACAGAGAAGGTGTTATGAATGGAAATCAATGTACACCAAAAAGTTGGCTTGTAGGTGGTAGCGACCCAAAGTATGAAAAATCAGGTGGTTTATGTTCTAAGTGGAATATTTTTTCTTATGTCAGCATCCAATGTATTGTCGTGGGCGTAAATTGGACTATCGGTTTTTTAGCTGGGGTCATGATAATGTTCGTTATGACGCTCTTGGAGTATGCCTTATATCTTAACAGTAAAATATTTGCGCTCCCGGCAGTTCAACTTGGCTGGAATTTTACTAGAGACATCGCAAATATGGGCTTTGTCCTCGGAATTATTATAATCGCCTTTGCTACTATTTTGCGGAGCCAGTCCTATGGCGTAAAACAATTAATGGTAAAACTTATTATTGCGGCCGTTTGTGTAAATTTAAGCTTATCTATAGCAGGTGTTTTTATGGACCTAGCCGGAATTCCATCTCAATTTTTTATTGATGAAATTTCTAAATCTGGCGAGAAATGGGAATTTTCTAGCACCTTAGCCGCCGCTTTTAATATTAATAATATTAATGAAATTAATGGAAAACTTAGTGGTGAATCTTTTGTCTCTGATGCTTTATCTGTAACTTCACTTCTTGCCAGTGTATTTTTCTCACTCATTTTTTCTTTTATAATACTCGTAACTCTAATTGCGCTTACTTCAATGTTTCTTTATCGGTTTATAACCCTTGCGATTCTTATTATTTTAATGCCTCTTGCGATTTTAACTTGGGTGTTCCCCGGGTCACGTGGCAACTGGGGTAGTTGGCTAAAATCATTTTTAAATTGGACATTTTTTGCCCCAATTTCCCTCTTTTTCTTATTTCTAGCTGTGTATTCAGTTAGAGTTCAGGGTAAATTCATTGATGATGCGGTAAAAGCAATCGCTCAACCTGCCGCCAATGGTCCTGCCCAAGTTATTCAATCTAGTCTTCTTATTGGTGGTGGTGATCCTGTGCTTCTTATGGCTAATATGGTTCTAATGGTTCTAATGACTATGGGTGGATTATTCGCCGCGCAAAAAATGAGTATTACAGGTGCAGAAACTGGCATGGCGTGGGCAAAGTGGGGTGCACAAGGGATTTTGAAAGGTGGAATTAAAACACCTGCAATATCATCTGCGGCTTGGGCTGGACGAAAAGCATATGGGTTGGGTGCCGCCCCTGCGGCAACCCCGGGTGGCACAGCAACTGCTTCGTATGCATCAAGATTATCTTCAAAACTCGCATCTGTGCGCGTTCTTGGACCACTACTTTCTGGAACTACGCAAGAGCTAAACAAATTAATTAAAAACTTTCAAGAAGAAGCTAAAAAACAACAAACATTATTCAATGATGGAAATAAAGCCTATAGAGTAGCATCGTTTGATACATCATCGACTCTTACCGATGACGCAAAAGCTTCTGGATTGCTACTTTCAATGGCAAAAAATGGTGAGATTCGTGACTTGAATGCTGGCCAGAAGCTAAAACTTGAAAGCTTATTTGAAAAACTTGTTAAAACTAATAGCTCTAAAGCATTTGCACAATATTTACCAGAATATGCAAAAGCACTTGGATTGGAAATTAAGAAAATTATGCCTACCGCGCCCGCTGATGCATACGCCGAAATGAAACCCGAAGTATTTAAATCTGACACCGGAGATACAGAAAAAAATGAAGCTGCTAAACAAGCTGTGCTTTATAGCAGCTCTGAAGGTCTTAGAGCTCTAGGAGGAAGAGGGGATGCTGCTGCGGCATATGAAATAATGAGAACACTTGATACATGGCGAGATAAATTCTTAACTTTCGATGAAACAGCACGAACGGCAGCCAGAACAGCTATTACAGCTGGAGCTGCACCTACCGCCACTGATACAGAGAAAGTAGCTGGCAAAGATGCACGAGACCAAATTGAACAATATCAACGCTTCGAATCTCAACGAAATTTCTTATACAACGATCCAAATTTCTCTGGACATGCTAACGAAAAAGATCTTGATGATTGGCGCATAAAAAGGAGGGCGGCAGGGCGCGGAGGCACAAGAAGACGCGGCGGAGGCGGAACTCCATAAAGTAAGACTGCCATATTTTTACAAACACATTAAATTATTGGTTATATAAAATATATTTATGGATAGCGTACTAGCACAAAAATCTTTACCACCAGAAATACGCATGTGGCTATCTTCTATTTCGGTTACCGAAAAATTACGAAGAATAAGCATGGAACTTGATATACAAGAAGATGAGCTTGTATTGATTCCTCATCTTTTATTTAGATTGGCTGTAAAAGAATTGACAGCAAGTCGCTTTACAGAGACATTGGGTGATTGGATTAATGTTGAGCCCAATACTTTAAATTTAATTATTAGTGAAATTAAAGACGGTATCCTTTTGCCAATTTCTGGTCAACTCCGCGACTGGGGCGTGGATATAAATCAAATAAAACCTTTAGTTATTGAAGTTCGGCGCCCCATTGTAGCTCCGCCGCCACCTCCTCCACCACCCCAGCCCAAAGTTGCATACATTCCACCGCCACCACCACCGCCAGCTTATGTACCACCACCAATTCCAGCAATGGGAGGACGTGTGGAAATTGGTTTAACGGGAGGTGGACAAATAGAAGTCGAAAAAGTTAGGGGAGCGATTCATATTATTGGCGATGCTCATGAGCACGACGAGAAAGAGAATTTAGAATCTAGAATTTCGAATTTAGAAGAAAAAGATGTTGTTGCTGGTTCGCGATCTCAATCTCAAAATTCACCTAACGCAACTAAAGAGGATAAAAAAATAAAATTGCCAATTTCGCCTTGGCAAACAGAAACACAAAGTGAGTGGGACGCAAACAAAAAAGTGGCAACCTCTAATGCCTCTACTCCTAGAACATTTATAGAAGATGAACATGTAGAACCTCTTATACTACACAAAGAAACTGCACTTACGCCTGTAGTAAAAGAACAAGAATGGCGCCAACCAATTTATCCTCCTAAGTTTCCGAAGGAAAGTTTGGATGGCAATTCACTTACACCAAAAGTGCCGCCACTACAGGGAAGCATGAATCAAGAATTAAGAATTAAGAATATTGAAGAGAAGCAAAAAGAAGATAAATCACCACATCCACCAACAATTGAACAGCCGCCAACGGTTCAAAAACCTCAAATTAATGACTATGTCAAAAATATTTTGGAGCAACAAAAAGTTGGTCTTTCATCTGATGCACCATCGGTTGGAAGCGAGAAGCATGAATCAGGAATTAAGAATATTGAGGAGAAGCAAAAAGAGGAAAAAAATGATTCGCCTAAACAACCAGTGCCGTTGGTTGGAAGCAAGAATCAAGAAGCAGGAATCATAAATGGAATTAAGAATAAAGAATTAAGAATTAAGAATGTGGAAAACGAACAAGAAGAAAGACCTAAATTCATCAATCCAGAGCCACCACAACACAACCAAGGTCAAGAAATAATTTACCCTCCTAAATTTCCGGAGGAAAGTTTGGCGGGTAAAGCCCCTATTCCAAAAAACCCACCCTCCCAAATTTTGCAAAGCAAAACTTGGGAGGGTAAACCACAGCCACCGTTGCCAACCAGAAGCATCCAACCAAAAGATAAACAGGGGCCAAATATTAATGGGAATACGGTAGACCTTAGATAAATTTTTAATTACTAATTACTAATTTTTAATTGATCTAATCAATTTCCAATGCCAAATGAAGAAATTAACAAACAAAAATATGTGATTTGATTAGAAATTATACCATCCTCAATTGACCACTTCCTATAAGACTTTTGTAATTGCGGGCAAGACAAGCCTACCCTTTCCGTCATTGCGAGCGGAGCGAAGCAATCCAATCTAAATAGATTGCTTCGTCGTCCCTCCTCGCAAAGACGAGGTTAAAAGAGTAGTGATTAATCGGGGATGGTATTAGGTTAATTAGAAATTAACAAATGTCTCCCCGCACCAAATTTCGAACAATATTATGCCTTATTCTATTGACATCTCACGGAAATCGCCTCAACCTATAATAGATGAATTGATTAGGTTTCGGCTTCATTTGAAATAATTCTTTTACTAAATAATAAATTGGTGCGGGATGCTCATTTTTGTAATGAAGTTTTCTTCGCTCCAAATAAGCTCGTAAACTTCAACAAAAATGGCACAGTTCCAGGTTCCACAATTTATTGAGATAGATCAAAAAATCATTGGCGGTATTTTAACTATGCGCCAGTTTGTTTTTATGTCGAGCGGAGCTGGATTAATTTTGATACTTTCTTTTTTTGTTGATTTTTTTGCTCTAATTATTCTCGGGGTTTTCATTGCAGCGATAGTCATGGTTGCTTCTTTTTTAAAATTAAACGGGCGATCCGTTAGCTCTCTTATTAAAGCTGCTTTTTTTTATTATTGGAATCCATCATTTTATTTATGGCACGCGGAAGATGAATACGAGAACAATAGAAATGATGCCCTAGCACCCTTATCTAAATTGCCAAATGCGCCAATAAAAACATACACAGATCCTCTTGCCATCCTAAAAAAATTTAAGACCTATCTAAATTTTAAAAAGGAGAATGTACCACAAGCCAAAGAAGAAATCCCAACAATTTCCCTTAAAACTAGAGCTTCGCAAACTTTAACAGAGATTACCCAAAAAGAAGAACAAATTAGTAAGCAAATACAAGACGTGATAGGAAGAATTTCAACCCGCCTCAAGCACCCCGAAAAAGAAACCAAAAAACAAGAGACTATCGCTCCTATTTCTGAAGTGTTAAAAATACAAGATAGGAGAGTTGAGGAAATTGATATTGCACCAGAAACGGTCAAAGTGTATCCAAACATTAAACCAGTAAGCGAGACTCTGATTGTTAATAAAATCGAAGAGCAAAAGATTTTAACACCTGTTTCGCATATTGAACGCGAGCTAGAAAAGAAAATCAAAGAAAATGTTGTCCCAATAGAATCATTTAAAACATATTCTAATATTAAACCAGAGAGTGAGGTTAAAATTGAAGAAAAAATTCCGAAACAAATACCTGATGTGATAGAGCTAAAACAAGAAATTATAACACCTATTACTAATCTGCCAATTATACCAAAAGAAAAAACCAATGAATTCATTCCCGCAAAAATTGAGCCAGAAAAACCTTCGGAAATAATCTACGAAGAGCCAAAACAAGAAGTTATTGCGCCCGTGCCTCAAAGACCCAAAAAGAAGGAAGTAATAGTTGAAAAAAATGTAAATGCCCCAGAAATAGATAAAATATATCAACGAGTCGAGCCTGTAATAAAACTTGAAATCGAAAAAAATGTTTCTACAGAAACAACTAAAACTTATCCAGAAATTAAAGTAGAAGCAAAAGCGGAAATTAGAGAGATAACTCCAAAACCATCAATAAAAATGACCGCTTCGCAAACTATTAATAAATTATCTGCGATAGAAGAACGAGAGCGCCTTAAAATAAGTGGGCACATTCAAAATTTGTGGGAAAAAATTTCAACCACAAGAGATTTAATTCCCAAAAGAGAAAAACATATGAATATTTTCCAAAAAGAGCGTATGGAGGCAGAGTTTCAAGAAATGCGTAAGGCAAACGGCGATATAGAAATGGCTAGACATGTTGATTTTAAGTAATACCAAACACTAATTTACAATGTAGATGAGCTCGAAATGATTTTATACAAATTATTTCCTGAGCTTGTCGAAGGAATACAACATTTACCAACAAATGCTACGTTAATTTACAAGCTAGTCCCTCGACTCATAAAATTCGCTCGGGAACAATTTCAAGCTCATTTGCGTTATATCTTATACCCCATTTGGAGCCCATGTTGTATTGGACAAGGCTATAATTATGATAATTATAAAAATTTAACTATAATAAAGGTATGACAAAAGAAGA
>JAUXUB010000006.1 GCA_030680955.1 bacterium
TAACCCTTTACGCAAATAGTGTCTGTATCTACCCCAGGAAAAACTGCCCCAGGGGTGCAATCTTTGTCCGGCAGTGGGCCATTCACTTTACAACCCTCCGTTTTAGAGCTCGCCGGGAAACTAAAAGGTTTAATAGCGTTATTTTCAATTAATACCGCAAGGTCGTCTTTCCTGGTCTGCTCTCCCACCCCATTTAGTAAACCAAGCGCTACCACTATAGCAATTGGCAAAAGCAACAATAAAAATAGTTTAATTCTCTGGTTCATAGTTCAAGCTAAATAATATCCGATAAGTGTAAACTAACTTCGATGATATTTACAAGTGATCCTCTTTTTAATCTTGATGATCGTATTAATTATTAGTTCTAATGTTCTCAAGAACATTAGAACTAATAATTAGGAAATTATAAATTAGTGCTATCTAAGAAGTTGATAACTTCTTTGTTTACTAAGTTTATTTGTTCTAAGTTGTGTCGGTAATCATGATCCATTCCTTTCATGACTAATATTTTTTTAGGTTCATTGGAGTTTTTAAATATAAGTTCCACTTTCGTAGCGGGAATTACGTCGTCCATCTCGCCAGCGATAAATAAAATTGGAATTTTTAATTTAGGTACTTCGTTTAAAAGATTATATTGTGAAGCATCTTCAAAATTAGAGAAGGGAACGTGAAATTCTCTTTTGTCGTTTTTACCTGGCACGTCACGCAATGAAACGCGAATGCCGCTATTTTCCAATCGTAATGTTTTTTTGATATTAATATTTCTAGAAAGAGCATAAGGCGACATAATTGCAAAAGTTTTAGTTATTATTGGGTGAGATGCGGCATAAAGTAGTGCTACAAAACCACCTAAGCTATGTCCACCAATGATTACGTTATTATATGTTTTTTCTTTAAACATATAATCTATAATGTCTTGTATGTCTTCAAGTTGTTGTGGAATTGTATATTGGTCAATCGTTCCCTTACTATCCCAAATTCCAGTAGAGTCAAATCGTACTACTATGTATCCCACTTTTGATAAGTCTTTTGCTAGCCCGCTTAAGTGTTCGTAATCTTTACTGTCTAGATATCCTGCGCAAAGAATTACTAAGCCCTTCGGTTCAATTTCTGGTTTATGAATAATCGTTGCGATACGTTCTTTTATGAAAATTAAAGACTCTACCATGTTTTTATTATTCTCCTATTAAATGTAATTGAACTTTGCGATCTCGTGCCTCATCAAGTTCAATGAAAAAAATCTTCTGATACGTTCCTAGTTGTAAAACTCCATTAATTAAATTTAAGGTAATGCTTGAGGGTAAAAGAATTGCTTTGCAGTGCGAATGTCCATTTACTCCTTCGTCTTCAAACATATGAACAGTTCTAATTTCAAAATTATCGTGATGGTATCCGCGATCTTTAGGTGCAAGTTGTTCAAGGTGATGTGCTATATCTTTAGCTAGAAGCGGTTCATCGCATTCATTTATAATAAGTCCGGCAGACGTATGGAGCAACTGAATATTAAGAAGTCCATTTTGCATGGCGCTATCACGGACAAACTTAATTATATCATCAGTTAAGTTTATGAATTCATTATTAGTTTTAGATTTTAAATGTAAAGTTTTATTTGATGATTTCATAGTGTGAATAATTATAGCAAATTAGAAGAGAACGGGGTATCTGCTCACAAAACCGAGTGGCCCGCATATTTACTACGCTTTTCATAGGTCATTACCTGCATCTTTTAAACCATTCTGATAAAAAACCTTATAAACCCTGAGAAATCGTACTCAGTCTTGTGAGGAGATACTACAGAAAAACTTGACAATAATATCGTAATATGTTAAAATTAGCACAATATTTTCGAGATGAAGCTTAAATGAAAATGAAAACTAATACAAAAAACACAAAAATTGCAGTAGTTGGCCTTGGATATGTAGGGCTTCCTTTGGCTTTATTGGCGGAACGAAAGGGTTATAAGGTTGTAGGCCTAGATATAAATGAAGAAAAAATAAACTCTTTAATAAAGCGTGAGCCTTTAGCAGACGAAGAAATCTCAAAACAGCTTAAGGCTTCCACAATAGAGCTAACGACTGATTTTAAAAAAACAAAAGACGCAAATATTATTATCATCTGTGTGCCCACGCCTGTTTATGATAACCATCTTCCAAACCTTGAACCGATAGAAAATGTCTGTAGAAGCGTTGGGGGGGGGGGCTTAAAAAGGATCAGCTTGTTATTCTTGAGTCAACTGTAAATCCAGGCGTCTGTGAAAGCATAGTAATCCCAATACTCGAAAAAGAATCCGGCTTAAAAGCGGGCAAGGATTTTTTTGTTGCCCACTGTCCTGAACGGATAAATCCGGGAGATAAAAACTGGACCGTAGAAAATATCCCCAGAGTTGTTGGCGGACTTGAAGAAAAGAGCTTGGGAATGGCCTATGAGTTTTATAGTTCAATAATTACTGGGCAGATTAAAAAAATGGGTTCTCTTAAAGAAGCCGAAGCTGTAAAGGTTGTTGAAAATTCTTTTAGGGATATAAATATAGCTTTTGTAAATGAACTTGCAATGTCATTTTCTAAACTCGGCATTGATGTGGTTAATGTGATCAATGGGGCAGCCACCAAACCGTTTGCCTTTATGGCACATTATCCGGGCGTAGGCGTGGGCGGACATTGTATTCCTGTAGACCCTTATTATTTAATTGACTACGCAAAACAGAATGGTTTTGAGCACGACTTCTTGAAACTTGCCAGAAAAATTAATAGTAATATGCCGAAGTTTACCGCCGAGAGAGTAGCTCTTGGTTTGAATGAAGCGAAGATAGTAATCAACGGAGCTAAAATTGCAGTGCTTGGCTTAGCCTACAAATCAAATATTGATGATTGCCGTGAAAGTCCTGCGTTTCCATTAATTAAAGCATTAGAAAAATATGGGGCAAATGTGGTTTCTTATGATCCTTTTGTTTTAAATAAATCAACTGTCAAATCCTTAGATGAAGCAGTTAAAGATTCGGTAGCAGTAGTTATTGCGACTTGCCATGACCAATTTAAGAACTTAGAACCGGAATATTTTTTGAAAAATGGCATAAAAGTCGTAGTTGACGGTCGCAACTGCCTGCAAAAAGAAAAATTTATTGATGCGGGGCTTATTTATAAAGGAGTGGGGAGATAAGAAATAAAATGATTACACAAACCCTAAAATTTGTTAAACAACATTATTTAAGATTAGATTTTTCAGATTTGTTTTATAAAACTTTTTTATTTATTGTGGGGGTTTCTATTTTTATGAGTTTAATTTTTATTAAAAAAACAACAGTTACTTCATTTTTTACTAACCCTATTATTTACCTCTACGCAATTTTTGTAAGTATTTTTAGATTATCAAGAATTGGCAGTGCTTTCCTATATAAACGCTCCTTAAAAACACTTATGTCAGCGGGGATGGTTAGTTATGAACCTACAATTACTTTTATTATCCCTTGTAAAAATGAGGAATTTGCAATTGAGAAAACGATTACTAAATGTTTTGAAGCTGATTATCCAAAAAATAAAATAGAGGTTATCGTGATAAACGATGGAAGTACCGACAAAACCCTTGAAGTTTTAATGGCATTAAAAAAACAACTTCCAGAATTAGTTGTTGTAAATTGGAAAAAAAATAAGGGCAAACGAGAAGGAATGGCTGAGGGATTTAGAAGGGCAAATGGAGAAATTGTTGTTCAACTTGACAGCGACAGCTATATTGATCCAAAAACAATACATAGTTTAATAAACCCATTCATTAACCCTGCTGTAGGTGGAGTATGCGCACATGCTGATCCAGAAAATTCTGATAAAAATTGGCTTACTAAAATACAAGCTGCTTATTATTTTGTTTCTTTCAAAATACAGAAAGCAGCAGAATCTACATTCCATTTAGTTTTTTGTTTAAGTGGCTGTTGCTCTGCTTATAGAAAAGATATTGTTTTGCCAATTTTAGATGACTTTCTCCAAGAAAAGTTTTTAGGGTTACCCATTACATGGGGCGATGATCGATCGTTAACAAACTGGGTTATAAAAAAAGGATATAAAACGGTTTATACTGACGAAGCTCAGGCATATACTATTTGTCCAGAAGATCTAAAAACATTTTTCAAACAACAAGTAAGATGGAAAAAAGGGTGGTTTGTTAATTCAGTGCTTATTAGTAAGTTTCTCTATAAGGAGCATCCATTTGTTGCTTTTACTTATTTCTTTCCACTTTTTATTATTTCAATAATGACGCCCTTTATTGCTGCCCGTGCATTAATTTATGATCCTATTGTAAATGGCATAGTACCAATTATTTATTTACTAGGTATATTTCTAATAACCGCTTTAACTGTTTGTTATTACCGCTATATTGCACGGGAAAATAAATATTGGCCATATATATTTATATGGTCACTTATAAATATGGCAGTTCTTTCGTTTATTCTATTTTACGCCTTAGCAACTATACAAAATAGAAAATGGGGAACACGATAAATATAATGAACAATCATCTTAAAAAAATTAAAATATCTTTTTCTGTAGCTATTTTATCACTTATAGCTATTATGATTGGCGGTGGTTTTGTGATGAAAGACAATAATTATTTTACTGGAGAGCAGGTATCACAAACAATTAATTATTTAAAATATAAATTGTCTTTTGCTCAAACTAACAATAATAATTTAACCGCATCAGCATTAACACTTTTTAGTAATTCTAACTTAACAATTATAAGAAATGATACTGCCAAATCAATCCCTGTTTTGTTGTATCACGGTATAGTCCCGGCAAGTGATAGATTTAGTATGACTCCGGAAGCATTTAAAAATCAGATGTTTGCCTTGAAAAGGGCAGGTTATGAAACTGTTAAAATTGAAGATTTTTATGATTTCATAAATGGAACAAAGGATTTACCAGATAAATCATTTCTCTTGACTTTTGACGACGGTAGGAAGGATAGCTACTTAGAAGCCGATCCCATTTTAAGAGTATTGGGTTACAAGGCTGTGATGTTTGCTGTAACCAGCAATTCGCTTCCAGAAAACTCCAAGGTCTCAAATTATTATTTAAATAGGGCAGAATTGCAAACAATGATTAATTCCGGTCGGTGGGAAATTGAATCGCATGGTAAGCAAGAGTCTCATAATGACAAGATTAATTCGGGTTTTGTGCAGATAAGCGCTACCGAGGAAAAGGGTAATTTTCTTTCAAATCTAATGTGGCTTCCTGATGAGGATCGACTAGAAACGCTGACTGAATATGAGGTACGTCTACAAGATGAACTCGCAGGTTCAAAAAAAATATTTCAAGATATATTAGGTATTTCTGTAATCGCCTTTGCATATCCGTTTGATGATTTTGGTCAGCAGTCGGTAAATAACATAATGATTTCGAAAGAGCTTATAAAAGAAGAAATTGGGATCAATTATAAGCTTGCCTTTCATCAGGTTTGGGATAACGATAGCAGTTACACATTTAATTATAAGCTCGACAACCCTCTTATCTCTAAGCGTATTGAGTCAGCTACTGATTGGACTGGAGAAGAATTAATTTCATATCTTGAGAAAGGACGAGACAAATCCTTGCCTTATGCAGACTTATTTTTAAACAATAATGGCTGGAAAAAATATTGGGGTAGCTTGAATTTTAGCGACAACTCATTAATAATTGGTGCACGCAATTCCACCACTGGCAGCGGTATATTGTTAGATGGTTCTTATTTATGGCAAGATTATATAGTCAATACCGTAGTTGAACTAACAAAAGGGCAAACGTTTTCATTGTTAGCAAGATATAAAGACGATAAAAATTATACTGTTTGCTCCTATTCCGATAAGTCCATAAGAGCTGAGCAGTCTGTAAATGGAGAAAGAAAAATTTTATATGAATGGAATGCGGATTTTAAATTTATTGGAAAAATCAAAGATGTCGGCATCGCCGTTAAAGGCGATGTTGTTGATTGTTACCTAGATAAGCAAATTGCAGTACGAGGGCTTAATTTAGATAAAAATTTATCCCATGGTGGAATCGGGTTTAAAACATGGGATCCACAAATGAATAACAGCGAGTTAATTATAAAGAGTGTGTCTGTCGAAGAAACAAAATGAAAAAATATTTATTAGGTTTTTTAGCTATTATAATTTTGGTGCTCGAGATTATTCTATGGCAAAATACTTATTTTGAGAAAGTTATCAGGAGTATTGTATTTTTACCAAACAGGCAACTTGCTTCTTTAACCGCAATCGTACAATCCCCATTTTATTATACTTTTAAAGATAACGGTGCCTTAGAAGAAGCAGGCATAATGGACGACAGCTCAAGCCCTTATTTTTGGCTAAATTCCGGCGGTAGGTTTTTGCTTAAAGATGGCATCGGTAAGACTGTTCAGGGTGAGCTTTGGAAATTCAATAAATGGCGGTTGGCGTATTCCATTTCAAATCCGGTAGATACTGATAATGGTTATCATCCGCAGAATATTTTAAGATTGGTTACCAGAAGTAAATGGCGTAACTTTAGTCAAGAGATTTATTTCAAAATTACGAAATTGAATATAAGTGCCAGTCCCAATAGAAACGCCTCAAACGGAGTTTTAGTCTTCAATCGTTATCAAGATGGTAATAATGTTTATTATATAGGCATTCGTGTTGACGGTGCCGTGGTGATTAAAAAGAAAATGAATGGAACATATTACACATTAGCATATAAACAGTTTTATAATGCCAGTGTGCCGTATGATCATGATACAAATCCAAATTTAATTCCGAGTCAGAAATGGATTGGTTTAAAAAGCGAGATAAAAACAAATCCGGACAATACCGTGAGCCTCAAACTTTTTATAGATAAAGATAAAACTGGCGTTTGGGTTTTAGTGACAGAAGCCATTGATGATGGGAAGACTTACGGCGGAGCGGCGATTGTAAATGAGGGTTATGCAGGTATCCGCACCGACTTCATGGACGTTGAATTTGACGATTATAAGATTATGAGTATTTAGCGTGGCTACCTCTAGTAAATCCTGTTTAAAAGTAGCTGTTCTACTGTGGATTACGAAACTCCCTTTTTTATGTCGTAAATTGAAAATATCTATCCCCGAAATAATATCGGTTTTTTAAATTTCTTGAATAAAAGTATTTATTTTATATTTAATTGTAATTTTGTGATATAATATTTCTATGGATATTACACAATTATATACATGGGAATATTTAGTTTCTATTTATATCGCCGCTTTTGTTTTCGGTTTCCTTTATCGCTCTATATTAAAAAAGTTTGCCAATCATTCAGTAAGGGGATTAAATAATAATATCGGCAAATCAGATCGATTGCTTCGTTTAGTGCTTGGTATTGGTCTACTCATATGGGCAATAACTACAACTTGGAGCCCAATAGCACTTTTCTTCTCAGGTTTTTGTTTCTTTGAGGCAATTTTTTCATGGTGCGGCTTTTATGCGGCCTTAGGCAAGAATACTTGCCTCGCCGAAGCTTAACGCGAAGGAGGGCTTGCCCCGCCGAAGCTTAACGCGAAGGAGGGCTTGCCCAGTATAAATACACCTTAAACTGTGGATAAAAATTATTATCTTAAATCTCAGTTATAAAGTATAATTAATCCATATGAATTTATTAATTGGTATTCACGCGGCCTTGGGAGAGCTCGGCGCATTGGCATTTGTTTGGGTAGCAGTAGAGCTGATAAATCCAACAGAAGGACGTATACGCCGCGCTAAAATAATTGCTCTAATTGGTGTCATTGCATTTTTTATTTCTTGGGTAGCGGGAGGCTATTATTATCTTACAAATTATCAGGCTATCGTTAAAGCACTAATAAAAGAAGGCCCAATTCCATGGGCGCATACTATTGTTACAGAAACCAAAGAACACGTCTTTATATTTTTGCCATTTATGGCAATTGTCGTTTGGGGTGTGCTTAAGCAATATGGTAATGATTTAATTGATAGTAAAAAAAGCCTCGCTAAAGCAATAATGATTCTCGCCGCTTTTATTGCGCTATTCGCATTCGCAATGGCAGGAATGGGTTACCTAATTTCAAGTGGAGCTAGAAGTGCGCTTGAACAAAAAGTATTATGAAAATAAATACAACAGCATTAATACGTTCAACAATATTTGCAATCTGGTATGTGGTTATTGTTGCAATTGGTTCGGAGTTCTATAAGCCACTTAAGGATTTCTTTGTTAAGGTTGGAGGGCATCATTGGACTGGAAAAAGTATTATGACAATTTTACTAACAGCAGTACTGTATTTAATATTGTCTAGAATGAAAGAATCGGAAAATCCAGAGAAGGGAATATATGCGATTATAATAAATGCAATTATTGGAGGGTTCGCAATATTTGGTTATTTTCTCTGGCACTATTTAAGTGCATAAAAATGCGGCTTTGGTTTAAGATTAGAAATAAAAAAATTCCATCGTGTGATGGGAATTTAAAATGTTAAAAAATTTAACTAGATCTTTGAATAGTTCCAATAACTGCGGCGTGGTCGCTTACCCCATATTCAACACGAACACCTTTTATTTCATAGCTAGTTGTTGAAAAAATGTAATCAACTACATACGTTCCTATCCTTGTCATCTCTTTATTATCAACGCGGACTCGATGTTTATTCACATCAAGAGTAGTTACTACATCAGCCGGTACACAATCTTTAAATCTATTTGTAATAATTTTATAGATTGAATTAATATTTCTTGGTGTATTGAAATCTCCGCAAATTACTAAATTTGGAATATAGTCTAATATTTTAAAAAGTTCTTTTATATCTTGTTCCTGATAAGCGTTAGTCATTCCGTTTGGCGTCCATGTAAAATGAGTATTTGCGATTGTAAATTCAACTCCTTCTTTTTGAACCGTAATCCAAATAATTCCTTGCCTTATAGTTTCGCGTTTTGTTTCTAGCGATTTGTCATTGTATTGCAGAAGTTCTGGACTACCATTGTAATAATATTCCTTATTTTTTGAAATTAAAGGTAATTTAGAAAGAACGGCTATCCCTTGGTCTTCAATTGGCGGCGTATTACTTGGCCCATACCATCTTTTGCACGTTGGCAAATATATCGAAGTATATCCAAATTTTTCTTCAAGCATTTTTATATCTCTACTAAAGGCTTCTTGCAGGCAAAGCACGTCAGGGGACTCACGTTCCAAAAATGGAATAATATCGTCCCAGTGGCGATTCATCTCTACGTTTATAGTTATAAGTTTTATTTGTGTCATATGGCGAGGTTAAGTATATCAAAAAAAGAATATATTTAATAATCATATTAAATATCAAAAAAGGAAAGATTGATTTGCTTCTAAGATTGACGGTAAAGTTATGTCTTTTAATTTTTAAATTAATGGTGGTATAATTTAACTTATTATTAAAAAATAAAATTTATGTATTATAATTTATTTAGTACGATTTTTGGCATATTGGTATTTGTTACTATTAGTAGTGTTCGCCAGATTAATCAATACCAGCGTGGTGTAAAATTCACATTTGGTAAATTTAGTAAGATTATGGAACCAGGGTGGCGAATTGTATGGCCAATTATTCAGACATATCAAAGTGTTGATATTCGCACAAAAGCAGTAGATGTGCCAGATCAAAATGCTATAACGCGAGATAACGTAACAGTTAAAGTAAATGCGGTTATTTATTATAAAGTTTCTAACGCAGACAAAGCAATTATTGAGGTAGAAAATTTTCAATATGCAATTTCACAATACGCCCAAACAACAATGCGTAATATTGTTGGTGAAGTTACATTAGATGAATTACTTTCAAGTAGGGATAAAATCGCGGAAAGAATTAGAGAAATAGTTGATAAAGAAACAGATGCTTGGGGCTTAAAAGTTCAAAATGTTGAATTAAAAGATGTTAGCCTCCCAGCGGATATGGAAAGAACTATTGGTAAACAAGCAGAGGCAGAACGTGAGAAAAGAGCAGTAATTATTAATTCTGAAGGAGAATTAGCAGCATCAGAAAATATTGCTAAAGCTGCAGCAATGCTATCGAGCACGCCTGGAGCGCTTCACTTGCGAACACTTCAATCTATAAACGATATGGCTTCAGATCAAAGTAATACGGTTGTATATATGATTCCAATCGAAGCTTTACGTGCCGTAGAGGGCTTTATCAAAAAATAAAGTTCTAGATCAATTACTTGCAGCAGAACAATAAATAATTAGTGGATAAAAACTATGATAGAAAAAATATCAGTTCCAGATGACGATATGCCAGGTTGGATTAAACTCTTGCATGAGAGCAATATAACCGATGAAGAAATTGATAGAATCTTAACACACTTAAACGAAACTTACGCTGACAAATCAAGAGAAACGACAATTAATAAAGAGTTGCGTAAAATGGAAGCAGAAGTGATAAATCGCCGTGGCAGTGAATTCACACCCGATGAGAAAAAAACAATAAGAGAGGGAATCGAAACTCGATTTGAAAGACGAGTAAGTAACGAATAATTTATTCTTCAGTTTCCTCCTCGGTTTTTTTAAGAATTGCCCTTGGTTTTGCGCCGTCACCGGGACCAATAACGCCACGTTCTTCCATTAGGTCGAGTAGCATAGCGGCTTTCGCATAACCGATTTTTAAGCGTCGTTGTAATAATGATGCAGACGCTTTTTTAGCTTCGCGAACAATTTCAACTGCTTCTTCGTAAAGTTCGTCATCGTCAAGTTCTTCTTCCACATTTTCAGACTTATCTATTATACTTCTAAGTTCCAGCATAATATCTGTGTATTGCGAATTCTGCTTATCAGAAAGTTTGATAAGCGCTTCTCGCAGCTCCTCAATTTGTTGCTCAATTTTAACAATTTCATCATTTATATTCATAAGATAATTATAGTACTATTATAAAAAATGCAAATACCAATAAAATAAAGCCGATTTATAAGCAATCTTTCATTATTTTAAAAAAAATGAGAAAATGCTTAGGTTGATAAAAAAAGCAATGTGCAAAAAATGCACATGCAAATTCAACTATTCGGAAATTCCGAATAGTTGAAAAAGAAGTAACAAGAGAAGCAACTAGTTCCAAAATGGCACTAGTTCAAAACGAAAGCCAAAGTTGTGGAATCATAAATTATTATAGATTTAACCCCAACTTGTAAGGAAATCTTACAAATTGGGATTTTAAGTAAAAAATCAGTCATCCGGAATTTCCGGATAGTTCAAATTGCAGAAAGTAACCCAAGTCACAAAGAATAAATAGTAAAACTTATTTTGAATCTTATTTCAAAAAGTTAAATGTTCTGCATATTTGAGGGAGAATTAAAGCTATAATCGTTAAAATAAGTGTTTTTCCACTAATTTTAACGGTATTGGTTGACTTTATCGTTAAAATGTGTATAATGTATATACATGGCAAACACTTTAAAGGTATATAAAAAAATACAAGATTTAAGGGAAAGATATTATAAGGCTATAGTGGGGAAAGAATCTCTTTTAAAAATGCTTGCTGAGGCAGAGGTGTCTGATCAAGTTTATAACTCAAATGCTATTGAAAATAGCACTCTATCTCTTGAGGAAACTGATAAAATTCTTATTCAAATAGAGCTTGATCGGTATATATCAGAAAGAGAAATATTTGAAGTCAAAAATCTTGCTCGCGTAGTGACATACATAGAAACTAAATCAAAAGAAAGCGAGTTGAATTTTGATATTATTTTATCGCTTCATAAAATGCTCATATCAAATATTAATGATGATATAGCTGGTAGATTTAGAAAAGAAGATGAGTGGGTAAGAGTTGGCAATTATATTGCCCCAAGTCCACTTGAGGTTGTTCTACGCTTACAAAAAGTCTTAACAGAATACAATTCAAACACATCTAATTCTATAATAAAAAGAATTGCTAAATTTCATTTAGGTTTTGAATACGTCCACCCATTTTGTGATGGAAATGGTCGTATTGGACGTGTCTTAAATAATTATCTCTTAATACGGAGTGGGTATGTTTCCATAAACATTAAATTTGTTGATAGATTAATGTACTACAATGCCTTTAGAGAATTTCAAACAAAAGGTGGCACAAAAATTATGGAAACTATTGTGGCCAAGGCACTTACAAATAGTTATCACAGACTTCTTGCGTACTTGGAAAATAAAGTCATTATGAATTTATCTGATTACGCTAAGGAGTATAAGCTTTCCCATGCAAATTTAATAAATAAAGCAAAGCGGCAAACCATTGAAGCTTTTTTGGAAAAGGGCGTATGGAAAATCGGTGTTAGTGATAAGAAACAATAAAATTGAAGTAACTAAAAATAGTTAGCTTCGGCAAAATATTAGAATAAAGCTGTTCTCGCTACTATACGCTCATGGAACTCCTAAAAAAATCAACACAAAATCAAACAGACAAGCGCAAAGATAATTCCGACAAAAACGAACTCTATGCAAAAGACCGGCATCCATACCCAGCAACTTTCTATAAAGACTATTGGAATTTTGTTTCTGATAAAATGGTGCGAGAAAATATTGCATATCAAATGCAATATTTAGAGTTTATGGTGCATTTATATAACGACTATCAGATTTACCTAACGATTGAATCGCTTCTCTGCAAAGATATTATTGTAACTACTGGCGGAATAATTGAAGCGGCTTTATTTGATTTAATTTCTTCAGCAAAAAAGAAAGCTGGAGTTGAGATGGGTGATAGAACAGATTTTACAGCGCTCTTGGGGTTGGCTTATCATGAATACAAATTTATAGATGAATCAATGTGGCACTTTTGCCACGAACTTCGAAAAGCTCGCAATCTGGTGCATCTCAAGGCCGCTGACTTCCAAGAACACACCGCCTATACTCCAGAGCAAGCAAATGATTGTATTAATAAATTGGAGGAATTTAGGATGAAGTTGGTGAAGTAAATTTATTTGGAGCTTTCATTTTTTGGGATGAATTGGAGAGTAATTGCTGTTTTTATTTTTCATATCCGAAATAAAAACAATGCCATTTTTAAATTTTGGTTTTACGACCGGAATATAATCCGCCATTGTAACCTCAGCTTCTCCTCGCGCTGGGTTTTTGTTCGCAATATCTTCCAATTCTTTAATAAATTGTTTTAAGTTCATAAGTTATTATAAACTATTTATTTCGAAAATAAAGTAATAAAAAAGCCCATTAAAGATATAAATATAATTGTACTTATCAGCGTGATTACTTTACCTCGAACAGTCGTCATAATTTCTTTCAAAAAACGAGAAATGGCTTTTCTGAATAAATAGAGAATTGCCACAAATACTAATACGATTAGAGTGTTTGTAAGTATTTGCATTTTAAATCTTAATTAATTTGAATAATTTTATAATATTACTAATTTAGATGCAAGTTTCATTAGCGTGGCAAGCTTGGAGGGTGGTGAAATTGATAAAGTATATTTTGGGCCAACTATTCTTTATTGGAAAAAATAATCTTAATAATGTATTAATAATATATTCGTATTGCTTTGCCTATAGCAAAAAATACTTCTATAAAAAAGTTGACATATGTATACTTGACTTTTGGGATTAAATAGTATATACTTACCTTATGTCAATTAATAAATCACAATTCATCACGGTTGCTGAAATGGCCAAGATGCTTGGTTTAACACGCGCAGCCATTAATAAGCAGATTGCAGAGGGTAAAATGCCTGCTGAAAAAGTGGGTCGTAATTATTTAATTCCCAAAACGGCCCTGACCGCTGATTTGCAGGGACGCATTCGAAACGGGCAAAAAGAAGCTACAAGAAAGGTTATTGAAAAAAATAACCACCATGATCTTGGTTTTGAAAAAGAACTTTGGGCGGCAGCGGATAAACTGCGTGGTAATATCGATGTGTCAGAGTATAAAAATATAGTTTTAGGCTTACTTTTCTTAAAATATATTTCTGATTCTTTTTATAAGCGTAGGGAAATTCTCACGGAAATGACTCGCGATAAAGAGAATAAGGATTTTTATGTTCCGAATGATGAGGCGCGAAAAGCTATTATTGAAACAAAAGATTTTTATACTTCCGAAGGAGTCTTCTATGTTCCTGAAAAATCTCGTTGGGAATATTTGCAAACTAAGACAATGAGTTCTGATTTAGGTAAAGTTTTGGATTCCGCGATGGAATTGATAGAGAAGGATAATTTGGTACAACTTGAAAATGTGCTTCCTCGTGTATATACAAAAACAAATTTGGACCATACCGTTCTGGGTGAATTGGTAAATATATTTTCACAGATTTCTTTTGATCATGATTTCGATCGTGAGAAAGATATTCTTGGTCGAATATATGAATACTTTTTGGGACAGTTTGCTTCGGCGGAAGGCAAGCGTGGTGGTGAATTCTTCAGTCCAAGATCAATTGTTAAATTGCTTGTTGAAGTTCTCGAACCGTATGAAAATGCGCGTATATTGGACCCCGCCTGTGGTAGCGGCGGAATGTTTGTGACTATGGGTGAATATCTAAGAGATCATAAATCGGATCCATCTAAGCTTTCCATAAGCGGACAAGAGAGTAATCAAACAACGCTTAGGCTTTGTAAGATGAATTTAGCAATTCGTGGACTTTCTGGGAAAATTGAGCTCGGAAATACTTATTATCAAGATAAATTTCCACATCTTCAGGCAGATTTTTTGATCAGTAACCCTCCTTTCAATGCAGAATGGGAACCTTCAAAACTTTCCGACAGTGATCCGCGCATTACTTTGGGTACACCTCCATCTGGGAATGCAAATTTCTTATGGGTCCAACATTTCGCACATCATTTATCACCAAACGGACAAGCAGGTTTTGTTATGCCAAATGGCGCACTTGCAGTGTCCGGAAAAGAAGGAGAGCTTCGCAAAAAGCTAATTGAAATGGACCTCGTAGATGTGATCATCTCTTGTCCATCAAAGCTTTTCTATAATGTTTCACTACCAGTATCTTTATGGTTTTTAGCAAAAAATAAAAACGGTGATCGTTTTCGCAAACGAAAAGGTGAAACACTTTTTATCGATGCGCGAAATACTTTTGAGCAAATATCTCGCAAGCAAGTCATTTTCAACAAGGAACACATAGCAAAAATTACAAATACAGTTCGTGCATGGCGTGGCGAAAAGGGATCTTCCAAATATGAAGATGCATCTGGCTTTTGTAAATCAGCAAATCTAGATGAAATAATAAAGAACGGTTACACTCTTACTCCCGGAAGATATGTTGGACTAGCTGATGTTGAGGATGATGGCATTCCTTTTGAAGATAAAATGCAAAAACTTTCACAAGAACTGCGCGAAGCATTTACAAAAGGCCGTGAATTGGAAAAAGAGATCGAAAAAAATCTTAAAGAGTTAGGATTTTAAATTTATGGATTTACAAGAATTCAAAAAGCAATATGTACAAACAGAATTGGGCATTACTGCTGATTTTGGTAAAATAGTTTCTCTTATCGATTTCGGTAATGTTAACTATTGGTTCGAAGAAGATCGTCAAACACATGAGTATATTGCTCTTAAAGATGGTGAGAAGCTTTTTGTTAGCATAGAGAAACTTGAGGAATTTCTGAGCCTATTTTCAAGCGATGTTCGCTTTTACTACGGCAAAGATTCGGCGAGACAAAATTCCCTTTGGTTTATACAAAAAGCGCAAGAAATTTTTGGAAAACATAAAGTATTTACTAAATCAATCCAAAAAATAAAACACTATCTTGGAACTGCGTCAGAAAAGGAAACAAATACAAGAATTTTGCATCATGATGGTGAAGGTGATTTTGTTTATATACCAAAATGTAATTTTGATGTTGAAATAAGTGTTGATGCTATTAAAATACTCGACTACTACGACACCGTATGCCTTCTTTCTAGTGATGCTGATTTCCTCTACCTTTTAAAGTTTCTAAAACAAAAAGGAAAGCAAGTTATTTTGATAAAAGGTGGTCATGTAATTCGCCAACTTAAAGCTGTTTCTAATTTAGTTATAAACGCTCAAGATATTAAAAAGCATATAACTGGCATAAAGCAAAAACCTGGCACTAGGCCAGGTCTTGCGGATCGTAATCCCGAATCCACGGGTAGGACGACCCAAGTTGAGTCGTAATTAAAGGATAACAAAAAATGAACGGAAGTCAAGAGTTATCCACAGGTCAAAAATATGAGTAAATTATTAGAACGAATTAATAAAAAACACTACCTAATAGGCGAGATTTGCGCCGTTTCTGGTGGCGGTACACCATCAACGACAGTGCAAGAATATTGGAATGGCGATATTCCATGGTTAACTCCAACAGAGGTGTCGAATGTAGATTTTTGCTTTGTATCCGATACAAAAAGAAAAATTACAAAAAAAGGTCTTGAGTCATCGTCGGCTAGATTAATGCCAGTAAATTCTATATTAATGTCGAGTAGGGCAAATATAGGCGACGTTGTTATAAATAAGATTCCAATGTCAACAAATCAAGGATTTATTAACATAATTCCAAAGCCGGATCTTGTTGATCTTTATTATTTTTCTTACTGGCTTAGAAGTAGAAAAAACTATTTTATCCAAATTTCAACTGGCTCGACCTTTCTGGAACTTTCTAAGTCAAATTTTAAGGAAATACAGATAGATCTTCCGAATCTCCCAACCCAAAAGAAAATCGCGGAAATTTTGAGCGCGTATGATTCCAAAATAGAAAACAATAATAAAATAATCAAAAATCTTGAATTAACAGCTCAAACAATTTTTAATGAATGGTTTGTAAGGTTCCGTTTTCCTGGATTTGAAAAAGTAAAAATGGTAAAGAGTGAGATGGGGGAAATTCCAGAGGGATGGAGCGCTCTTAAGCTCAAGGATATTTTTACTTTTATTAAAGGTAAAAAACCTAGTGAAACTTCAGAAATACAAAAAGAAAATTATTTACAACAAATTCTTATCGATAGCTTTGAAAACGGTAACAAACTTTATGCAGGTAAACACGGCATGGTTGTTTCCAGTGAAGAAGATTTGCTAATGGTTATGGACGGCGCAAGTTCTGGCCGTATTGAGTTCGGTATCACAGGTATAGTTGGTTCAACAATGTCAAGATTGCAGTTATGCAGACCAGTCAGATCAATACTTTATTTCTATTTGAAATCGAAAGAACGCGATATAAAAGACAATACGAGTGGATCTGCAATTCCTCACACAGATAAAGAAAAAGTTTATGGATACGAAATTGCATTACCAAAAAATACTAATATTTATGAAGAAAAACTTTTTGGATTTATTAGTGGGGTTAAAAAATTAAATCAAGAAAATATTTTTTTAAAACAGTCGAGAGATCAATTATTAGCAAAATTAATTTAAATTTATGACCGCAAACAGAAAATCTAATATAAATGCGTTGATTTCAAATATGCAAGAAGAATATAAGAATATCGAGAAGTTGTATAATTCTTCTTTAGGTAAAAAAGAAATTGATGCTGATCTTAAAATTAAGATAAAAAATTATCTTGAAAACACAAGATCTATTTTGGATTATTGTGCACATGATATTGCCGATACGCTTGGTATTAGCGGTGATAGAATATATTTTCCGATTATTGAAAAAGATAAAAGCAAAGATTCGTTCAGTGGAGCAATTGGAAGAAATCTATCAGGATTAGAATTAAAAAATGCTGCTTTGTTTAATTATTTAGAAAATATTCAATCTTACCACCCAGAATATTCTTGGCTCGGAGATTTTAATGACATCGTGAATGATAACAAACACCAAGACTTAACGCCACAGACTAAAACCGAATCTCATAGAATTAAGTCGGAACACGCTGGGGGTGGGAGCGTTTCTTGGAATCCAAGTGCTGTAAGATTTGAAGCGGATGTTTTTATTAACGGTGCACCTGTTGATCCGACCACGCAGATGCCAATTCAAACTTCAGCCACTGTAGTTACTAAAGAAATTTGGGTTGATTTTAAGTTTAACAATACTGTATCTGCTCTACCTCTCTTAAAAAAGATAAATAATGAAGTGTCTAAAATAGTTGAAAGTATTTATAAATTAATATGAACCCCATCAACGAAAATAATTCAACAGAGCAACGAACAAGAATAACCTTTGGCAAGGGAAGAGTTTTCCTATTTGTGGATGAAACGGGTGATCCAGGGCATCCATCTGAAACCTCATCGAGTCGCTACTATCAGCTCAATATTGCGATTGTTCATCGTGAGGCGATGGCAAGTATGCACAAACATTTATCGGCATTTCGCTATTTTAAGGATTCTGGTAAAGAATTAAAAAAGCACGAAAGAGATGCAAAATTATTGGCAGGTGTTTTTGAAGATTTGGCAAAGAAAAACAATGTAATCTTTACCTCATTTATTCTTGAAAAAGAAAAATATACCGGACCATATCTAAAAAAAATTAACGAAAATATTTTTACTTATAATCCTAATAAGTTTAGAAATTTTGTTGTACGAAGAAGCTTTGAATATATCTTTTCAAAACTAATCTTAATTGATTCAGAGAATCATAACCTAGAAATAGTATTTGATCGTTATTTAGATTCTGAGGCTGATGAAGAAAATTTAAAAAAATATTTACGTGGTAATTATAGGCTTCCTGCCTTTGAGAAGATTGTGCAGGTTGATTCTGAATATTCTGAGGCTGTACAAGTGAGCGATTTTATTGGTCGGTTTGTTAAGGAGTATTGCTTTGATGGAAATGAAAATATGACGGTCGATGTTTTTGATTTTATTAGAATATTTATATTAGAAAATCCGGATACTATATGCGAAAAGCGCCCGGACACCCCGTAGGGCACCAGACGCTTTTCTTCTATGTTTTGATTATACCTAACGCTAGGTCATAAATCAAGTACTTGTGGATAAGTCAAAATATACAATAAAACACATATGAACCCCATTAACGAAAACAACTTAACAGAACAATCACTCATCGATTGGCTCAAAGGCGAGGGTTATGAGCATGTCTACGGACCGGATATAAACCCCGGACAGACTCGTGCGGAACGCGAGGATTTTAGAGGTGTTGTTTTGAAAGATAGACTCCTTGGCGCAGTTCGGAGAATCAATCCATCACTTCCTGCCGAACAAGCGGAAATTATAGTAAAAGAAATTGCGGATTATTCTCACAATGATCTTATTTTAGGAAACAAAGAAATGTATTCGTGGATTACAAGTGGCAAAAAGATTACGTGGAAAGACCCTAGTGCTTCGCACGGGCAAGGGAATGACGATGAGAAAACCGATTTAGTAAAACTTATAGATTTTAGTGCGCCATTATCAAATGAATTTGTTGTGGTAAATCAATTTACTGTGCAGGGGATTGATGCAGTATGCAGACTTGATGCTGTAATTTTTGTAAATGGCCTACCGCTTGGCGTATTTGAATTAAAAAGCGGTGTGCGCACTGAAGCGACAATTGGTGAGGCATATCGCGATATTGAGTATTATAAAAAAGAAATTCCAAAGCTATTTTTATTTAACCAAATTGTTGGTCTATCTGATTTGTTTAGTGCTCGACATGGAACTATTTCTAGCTCTTGGGAGCGATATGCCGCATGGAAAGGAATCAATGCTGAAAATGATGAACCTAAAGAAGCAGAAGAATTGGGAGTATTAACAAAAGGACTTTTTAATAAAGAGAGATTTTTGGATGTATTAGAGCACTTTATAATTTTTGAAGCTGATAGTGATGGTGAAGCGGTTTCCTACACAAAAAAAATGTGTATGTATCACCAGTATTATGGAGTTAATAAAACCATCGCAAGCACTATTCGCGCAATACAAGGTAAGCAGGATAGAAAGATAGGAGTATTTTGGCACACACAAGGGTCGGGTAAATCGCTTTCGATGGTTTTTTATGTAAATAAAACAAAAAATATTCCAGAACTAAAGAGTCCGGCCTATGTATTTCTTACAGACCGCGAAGATCTGGATGACCAATTATTTAAAACTTTTAGTCGTACTGGTTATGGAACGCTTGCAAAAAAAGCATCGAGCATAAGGGATTTGCGCAATAGGTTGTCACATTTAGGAAGTGAACTTATTTTTACAACTATTCAGAAATTTCAAGAAGATCCGGATGCCAGAGATTCTTTAACTGATCGCGATAATATTATTGTTCTTGCGGATGAAGCTCATCGTACACAATATAGCAATTTGGCCGGGAATGTTCGACTCGCATTACCAAAGGCAAGTTTTTTAGGAGTTACCGGAACACCAATTTCTAAGAATGATAAAGATACTGTTAGGGTTTTTGGAGATGTGGTTAGCTCGTATAAGATTAGTCAGTCAGTTAAAGATAAATCCACAGTTCCAATTTATTACGAAGGTCGTCTTGTGCCACTCCACCTCGCGGATAAGTTTATTGATAGTAAGTTTGACGCAGTGTTGGGCGAAGTTGTTGCTGATGATTATGCCAGAATGCGCAAAGAATGGGCGGTGCTTGAAGAGGTTGTTGGAGCGCCGAGTCGCATAGATAAAATTGCAGAAGATATCGTAAATCATTTTAATAATAAACCAATTGAAGGTAAGGCGATGGTTGTGACTATGAGTCGCAGAATTGCTGTTTTGATGTATGAGGCTATCAATAAAATTGATGGTGCGCCAGAATGTGCTGTAGTTATTTCAGATATTGATGAATATGCTTCGGTTATACAAAAAGAACACGATGTTAAAAAACTTGAAAGGAGATTTAAAAAAGCCAATGACTCATTAAAAATTGCTATAGTTTGTGATATGTGGCTAACTGGTTTTGATATACCATGTTTGCATACTATGTATCTTGATAAACCATTAAAGAATCATGGGCTTATGCAGGCGATTGCTCGCGTAAACAGAGTTTTTAAAGATAAGCCTGGTGGTTTAATCGTGGATTATATCGGTATTGCCGAGAATCTAAAAAAAGCTCTTGCCTGGTACGACTCTGATATTCAGAGTGATGCGCTTATTCCGATTGCTGAAGTTATTGAGCAGATGCATTTAATTCATAAACAGGCTAGTCAATTTTTTGGTGACGTTGACTATACGTCTTGGAAACAAAAAAAAGGAATTGAGTTAGTTAGAATTATGCAGTCTGGAATAAATGAAGTAATAACTAATAACGGATATTTATCAGATGAGCGAAAAATGAAATATATGGGAATGGTTTCAAAGCTTTCAAAACTGCATGCACTTGTTATGCCCAGCGAAGAAGCGATGCAAATTTTAAATGATTTACAGTTTTTTCAATCTATTCGCGAAGCAATACGAAAGCAAACCGTATTGCCGCATGCGGTTTTTCCAGAAGAAACGGAAAGTGCTATTCGTAGTTTGATGCAAGATTCAATTCAAGCTGAAGGAATTGTTGATCTTTTTAACGTAGAAGGACAAGAAAGAAAAAGTATTTCGATTTTTGATGAAAAATTTGTAGACGAAATAAAAAAATCACAGTATAAGAATTTTGCAGTAGATTCAATTCGC
>JAUXUB010000001.1 GCA_030680955.1 bacterium
AGGTGCAAAATAGAAATATTTGAATTCGCGGGGCAGATATTGACAAAATTGCAAAATAGTAATATAATATAACGTCAAATTGCATAGTTATGCTGTTAACTAGAAAATGCACAAACGACCTATTTTATCGCATTAATATCAAAAATTTAAACATGATGAATCCTCAAAAAATTTCAATCATTGTCCCGACTCTAAATGAAGTTCATAACGTTCAATCTCTTGTTCTGCGTATTAACGCCACTTTTAATAACGATAAATCTTTATATGAAATTATTTTTATAGACGATAACTCAACGGATGGTACTTACGACGTTCTAAAATTGCTTGAGTTATCTTATCCAGTAAGTTCATATCTAAAAAAAGGTAAGCCTGGTAAGGCATATTCACTTCTTGAAGGATTTACTCATGCTAAGTTCGAACTCATTGGTTATATTGACGCAGATTTACAATATCCACCAGAGGTAATACCGGAAATGATAGAAAAAATAAGAGCAGGAGAAGCCGATATAATTGTCGCGAACAGACAAAAACGCAATGAGGGCGCACTTAGAAATTTGGCAAGTAAATCCTTTACGTATATATTTGGAAAATTTCTTCACGGTCTAGATTGCGATGTGCAATCTGGCCTTAAAGTTTTTAAAAGTAAAATAATACAAGAAATTACCGTAAATCCTTCGCAGTGGACTTTTGATTTAGAATTTCTTCTTAATTCAAGAAACGCTGGTTATACAATTGGAAGTACCAATATTATTTTTGATGAAAGAAAACATGGCGAATCAAAAATAAAATTTCTAAAAGCAATTTGGGAAATCGGAAGCAATGCCATAGTTATGCGTTTTACTAAAAATGAACCAGTTTTAATACTTCCATCTGGCGAGGCAAATATGATTGGTGCCGGAATAGCAAAAGGTGGCAAAAGATATATAACTCATACCACCTTAGACAGTAGCATTTCCGCGTTTATTACTTTTACCCCTATTCAAAAAGTTATTATGACCGTTGGCTTAAGCTCACTAGTGGCTGGTTTTATTTTTTATCCTCTTGCCACAGCAATTATTTTCGTTTCTATTTTAAGTGTAATTTATTTTTTTGATACTATATTTAGTTTATTTTTGGTGGTTAAAAGTATGAATCGACCACCAGAATTAAATTTCGAAGACGATGAATTAAGTGAAATTAATGAATCGAATTTACCAATTTATTCTATCTTATGTCCCTTATATAAGGAAGCTGCAGTGTTACCGGGATTTTTAAAAGCAATTGACGCGCTAGATTGGCCTAAAAACAAATTAGATGTATTGCTTCTACTTGAAGCGAATGATCCAGAAACAATTGCTACGGCAGAATCTATGGATTTGCCAAGTTATGTCCGCACAATTGTCGTTCCTCATTCACAGCCAAAAACTAAACCAAAAGCATGTAATTATGGTTTATCTTTAGCGCACGGCAAGTACATTGTTATTTATGACGCCGAAGATATTCCTGAACCGAACCAATTAAAGAAAGCTTATTTGGCGTTTCAAGTTGTATCAGACGAGGTTAAATGTTTACAAGCGAAGCTTAATTATTTTAACGAGAATCAAAATATGCTTACTCGTCTTTTTACCGCAGAATATTCTCTTTGGTTCGATATTATTTTGCCCGGCCTTCAATCTATAAATACTTTTATTCCTCTTGGCGGAACTAGCAATCACTTTAGAGTAAAAGATTTGCTAGAAATTAAAGGATGGGATCCTTTTAATGTTACTGAAGATTGCGACTTAGGCGCAAGACTTTTAAAAATGGGTTATCGCACGGCGATTATAGATTCGTTGACACTAGAAGAAGCGAATAGTCATTTTGGTAATTGGATTAGGCAACGCTCAAGATGGATTAAGGGTTATATGCAAACCTACTTGGTTCATATGCGTCATCCATTTCAATTTATTAAAGATAGCGGAGTTCATGCTTTTATTTTTCAATTAAATATTGGAATGAAAACAACTTTTACTTTAATAAATCCAATTCTTTGGATTGCAACTATTTCTTATTTCGCCTTTCGTCCAATTATTGGTAGCGCTATAGAAGCACTATATGTGGGACCAATTTTTTATGTGGCGGTATTCTCATTGCTTTTCGGAAACTTCATGTACTTGTACAACTACATGATAGGTTGCGCTAAAAGAGAAAAATGGCATCTAATAAAATATGTTTTCTTCATTCCTTTTTATTGGTTGTTTATGAGCGTTGCGGCGTACTTGGCACTTTGGCAGCTTTTTGTAAAACCTCACTTTTGGGAGAAAACTAGGCATGGTTTAAATTTGGCTGAAGTAAAAAGCCCAAATACGATAAATATCAAAGACGTTCTAATAGAAGGAAAGAAGGCGTTAACTCCAGTTCCAGTATATTCCAGAATTCGCACGGCGTTTAATTACTATTTGCCGTCTTCAATGTCTGGGCATATGTCTGGTGCAATGGTTTTAATGATCGCCATGATGATAGCAAATTTTCTAAATTTTCTTTTTAATGCTTTTCTAGGGCGCGTATTATCTCTTGAGGAATTTGGACTTATTGCATTAGTAAATACGATTTGGACTTTGATAGCTGTCGTTATGAATGCATTATCTTTAAGTGTAAATCGTCAATCGGCATATTTATCGATATCAGATTCGGGAAGCGATATCGCTTTTCTTCAGCTTGTCTTAAAGCGAGGGATATTTGTAGCACTAGCGATTTCTGTGTTATGGATTCCCGCATCTCCATTAATTTCAAATTTCTTTCAAATATCTGATCCGGCTATAATTTTATTATTTGTTCCAATATTTGTATTAGGAACTATTGGGGCGGTAAGTCGTGGATATTTAAATGGTAATTTATATCTAAAGTCTATAGCTGGAATCGCAATTTTGGAGGCAGTAAGCAAATTTATAATAGCTTTTGCATTCTGGGAATTAGGTTTTAGTAATTTAGTATATATAGCTATTCCTGCTTCCGTTATCTTAGCGGCAATAATTTCCTGGGTGTTGGTTTACAAAAAGACAAAGACAGTGAAGAAAAAATACACCGAATCTTTCCCATTTAATTTCTTTTCCGCTTCTCTGATCAATGGTTTTTCTGTAACAATATTTTTGAGTGTTGATATATTACTCGCAAAACATTTTCTCTCTCCTCTGCTTGCTGGGCAGTATGCATTAATATCCTTAGTCGGTAAAATGATATTTTTTCTGGGCTCCTTGCCTAATTTCTTAATTACTCCACTAATAAGTAGAGATGAAGCAGCAAGTAAAAACTCGATAAAATCATTTAGATTTATTATTGCAATAAACATAGCTCTTTCTTCCTTAGGTTTTATATTCATAGGTCTTTTTGGATATTTTACCGTTCCTATTCTTTTAGGATCAAAATCCTTGCCAATTTTGCCATTTTTAATATCCTATTCCTTGGCGATGGCAATATTTACAATTGCAAATGCAATAGTTGTCTATTATTTAGTTCGTAAACGCTATGTATTTTCTTTCGCGCCTGTAATGGCCGCTATTATTATGGTTATCAATATTTTGTTACGACACGGCAGTGTTGGTAATATGGTTAGCGCAATATTATATGGAAGCCTTTTCGGTTTGGGAACTATTTTGGCGCTCGTTGCGCTAATGCCCCAATTTAAATTTTTTCATAGAGCATGGATTGATTTTAAAAATGCGTTTTTTAAATCATCACCAGTATTAAAAGTTTTAGCAGGGAAACAAAGGATTTTAATTTTAAATTGGCGGGACACTAAGCACATATTTGCAGGTGGTGCTGAAATGTACGTACAGGAAATAGCCAAAGAATGGGTTAAAGACGGTCACATTGTAACAATATTTAGCGGTAATGATGGTAAAAATTCAGAACGTGAAATTGTGGGTGGCGTCCAAATTATTAGACGTGGTGGATTTTATTTGGTTTATGTGTGGGCCTTCTTATATTACTTCATTCAATTTAGAAAAAGATATGACATCATTGTAGATTGTCATAATGGCATTCCATTTTTTGCACCAATATATGTAAGAGAGCCAGTTTTTTGCTTAATGCATCACGTACATCAAGAAGTGTTTACACTCTATCTCTCACGTCCACTCGCGGCATTTGCTCGTTTCTTAGAAAAAGATTTAATGCCATTAGTATATAAAAATGTAAAAATCATAACAGTTTCAGAGTCAAGCAAAAAAGAAATAAAAAAAATTGGATTAGGCAGTGCTGGCATAGATATAGTTAACCCTGGAGTGGATTTGTTAAATTATCGCGTTGGTGTAAAAAGCACAGTTCCGACCATTCTATATCTTGGCCGATTTAAGGCATATAAATCTATTGATAATCTTTTGTATGCGTTTAAAAATGTTATAGAAAAAGTGCCACAAGCAGAACTGATTTTAGCTGGAAGTGGTGATGAAGAAAAAAAACTTAGGATTATCTCTCGTAGTTTAGGAATACTTGGCAATGTTAAATTTGCTGGAAAAGTTAGCGATGAAGAGAAAATATCTTTATTTCAAGAAGCGTGGGTTGCAGTAAATCCGTCTCTTATGGAGGGCTGGGGTATTACTACCATAGAAGCAAATGCATGCGGAACGCCAGTAGTGGCCTCCGACGTCCCTGGTCTTCGTGATTCAGTTAAGGACTGCGAAACTGGACTCTTGTATCCATACGGAGATATCCCCGCTCTTTCAGAGAAGATAATTTCTATTATAGAAGACAGAAAATTTCGAGAAGAATTGGGAATAAATGCAATAGCTTGGGCACAAAAATTTACATGGGATAAATCAAGTGAGAATTTTATTAATGTGTTCTCTAATAATTTTGATGCGTTATCAGCTTACAAGGCCTCGCTTATGGAAGAAATAAAATAAGCACTAAAGTGAATAAGTAATTTTAAGTGGTAGAAAAATAGTAATAAATTTTTAATCACAATTAATAATAAATAATCATGAAAGTTGTAATTTTAGCTGGAGGATTTGGAACTCGTATTGCAGAAGAATCTGGAACAAGACCAAAGCCAATGGTGGAAATTGGTGGTCATCCAATTTTGTGGCATGTCATGAAAATTTATTCTGCTTATGGTATAAAAGATTTTATAATTTGCGCAGGATATAAATCGGAGGTAATCAAGAATTTTTTTGCTAATTATCTTTTGCAAAAATCAGATATCACTTTTGATACAAAAAATGGTACCACAACAATTGAACGTAATGGAGTTGAAGATTGGAAAGTTACAGTGGTGGATACTGGTCAAGATTCTATGACTGGCGGAAGACTTGCTAGAGTTAAAAAATATATAGGCAATGAGACATTTATGATGACTTATGGGGACGGTGTTGGTGATATAAATATTAAAGAACTCATCGACTTTCATAAAAAGGAAGGTGTACTCGCTACTGTTACCGCCGTTAAAACACCAGGAAGATTCGGCGCTTTTATACTCGATCCAGGACAAACCAAAGTCCAACATTTTAGAGAGAAAGAATCAGATGACGGAACTCGGATTAACGCTGGTTTTTTTGTTCTTGAGCCCGAAGTATTTAATTATATTAAAGATGATCAAACTGTTTGGGAGCAAGAACCATTGCAACAACTATCTAAGGAAGGTAAGCTGGCTGGATTTAGACATAATGGATTTTGGCAACCAATGGACTCACTTCGTGATAAAAATCTTTTAGAAGAAATATGGGGAAAAGGTAATGCATCTTGGAAGGTTTGGTAAATAATTAAATTAATAATATTAAATTTATGATATATTGTTTCAATAAAATATACTATTTATTCAAATATATTTACCACAGAATATTTACGCCATTCTATAAAATTGGATGGCCGGTAGTTTTTTGTCATGATTCGATAGTTATAAATTCTCGCTATATTGCGCTTGGTAATAATGTTGTAATAAAAGAAAACGCGCGTATTCAAGTAGATCATTCTCAACATTTAAAATTTGGAAATCACAAACCAAAATTAAAGATTGGAAATAACGTGACGATTGGTAAGGGTTCAACAATCAGCGCTGTAAGCAACATTGAAATAGAAGATGACGCAGGTATGGCAGGGTACTGTTTTATCGCAGATAATTCCCACGGATATCAAAAAATTGATATACCAATAAAGTATCAAGAATTAACAAATATAAAACCGATTAAAATAAAAAATGGTGCGTGGCTTGGCTGGGGCGTAGTAGTGATGCCTGGCGTAACAATAGGGCGAAACTCTGTCATAGGGGCAAATAGTGTAGTGAATAGCGACGTACCTGATTATAGTGTAGCTGTTGGAGCTCCAGCAAAAATAGTTAAAAGATATGATATTAAATCTAAAACTTGGCAAAAAGTTAAATAATTTATTCATGACAAATATAAAATTTAATGTTTCTGTAGGGATTCCTGCATATAATGAGCAAGAGAATATCGGACATCTTTTAAATTCTATTTTAAAACAAAAAGAAGGCAATTTTGATTTGAAAGAAATAATTGTTATTTCAGATGCGAGCAATGATGGAACTGGCAAGATCGTACGTAGTTTTTCTGATTCACGAATAACGTTAATCGAGAATACGGTGCGTGTAGGACAAGCACAGAATCAAAATAAAATAATTCAAAAGTTTTCTGGGGATATCCTCTTATTTTTAAATGCGGATATATTATTACAAAACAATTATTATATTGAAAAGATGATAGCACCATTTTATTTAAATAAAAATCTTGGAATAACATCTTCTCGTGTTGTGCCTTTACCAGCGGAAACATTTTTTGAAAAAATAATAAATTTTAGTGTTCAAATAAAAGAAGACATGATATATAGAATCAACGGAGGTGATAATATTTATGCTTGTCATGGGCGCGGTAGAGCATTTTCTGGGCTCTTGGCAAGACAATTTGAATGGAACCTTACTGGTGCAGTGAGTGAAGATGCTTATTCGTATTTAAAAT
>JAUXUB010000009.1 GCA_030680955.1 bacterium
TCTATGAAAAAAAGAGAGATGGCATGGCACATTTTATTTTATAATATGAGAAGAAATATAGAATTTGATGGAGTTAAGTGCACAGAAAGTTTGACTTTTTTTTGTGTAATTTTAAAGGTTAAGCTACTCCGGACAGAGCCCTAAATAACATAGCTTTATAAACCGACTTTTAATTGAGTAATCATGGGTTACAGAGATAACAACAGAAGCGGAGGATTTGGTAGAGATAGACCTAGTTCTAGCTTCGGAAGAGGAAGAAGTTCTGGCGGATTTGGTGGAAGAAGAGAAGGTGGATTCGGCGGAAGAAGAGATAGACCTGAAATGCATGATGTTATTTGTGATAAATGCGGAAAAGAATGTCAAGTTCCATTTAAACCAACAGGAGATCGACCTGTTTTATGTAGTGAATGTTTTGGTGGTTCTGATTCAGGTAATAGAAGAAGTTCTGATTCTCCAAGAAATTTTGATTCAAGTTCAAGTTCTGGAATATCAAAAGAACAATTTAATGAAATTAATACAAAACTTGATAAGATTTTAGGAATTCTTGAAATGATTGAGTTTGAAGATGAATCTGAAGAAGAAAGTGATGAAGAAGATTCAAAAGATAGTGAAGAAGAAAAAGCATAGTTTTATTTTTTTTTAATTTATATTTGAATAAGTTTTAGAAATTATTTTTTGTGACGTTGATATTTTGATGAAAATTTATTATTTTGATAGATATTTCCTGATTTTTTCCATTTTTCTTAGAAACATTTATAAAGGCAGTTTTAAATAATAATTTGTTAAAATGTTAACTTTGATGATTGCCTTAACACATCTCGTAATTGAGACTAAGGTATGATGTATGTATAAGTCATCATAGTTGTGTATTCTTGACATCAATAACTTTTAGTTATATTGTTAAAATAACAATTAATACTTAATAATTATAAAATAGTTCAGTCGTTAAGGGGGATATATAGAGTGCAAAATTTGTTTTCAGATTTTGGCGGTTTTCTTTTATCATTAATCATCAAAGTTACGATAATAATAAACCAAACTAAAATAAAAAACAAACTAAATTACATTCATTTGATAAAATTTATTTCTTGATAGATTTTATTTGACAATTTTTTGAATAAAAAAATCCAGTTTATCCTGCTGGCGGCTGCGGCTATCTGGCCTACATTTAGACATGCAAGTTTTTCGCGAGAAAGCGGACTGCTTAGTAACACGTTGCTAATCTACCCTAAGATCGGGAATAACCTCGGGAAACTGAGGATAAAACCCGGTAGAAGATGGTTTCTGTAATGAGCTATCTTTGAAACTTTGGTCTTAGGATGAGGCTGCGGTGGATTAGGTAGTTGGCGGGGTAAATGCCCACCAAGCCTATGATCTATAAGAGCCTTTAGCGAGGAGGCTCTAAGAAGGAATCTGAGACACTATTCCTAGCCCTACGGGGTGCAGCAGTTAGGGAAATTCTCCAATGCGCGCAAGCGTGAGAGAGTAAGCCAGAGTGATTTTGATATAATTTCAAAATCTTTTGTTTGTTGTAAAAAGACAGACGAATAAGGAGTGGGCAAGATCGGTGCCAGCCGCCGCGGTAATCCCGACGCTCCAAGTCGCAGCCACAATTATTGGGTCTAAAACATTCGTAGCTAGTTTGTTAAGTTCTTTGTGAAATCTTACATCTTAAGTGTAAGGCGTGCAAGGAATACTGGCAGGCTTGAGACCGGAAGAAGCAAAGAGTATGCTCGAGGTAGTGGTAAAATATGTTAATCTCGAGCAGACTAACAACAGCGAAGGCACTTTGCTAGCACGGATCTGACAGTGAGGAATGAAGGCTAGGGGCGCAAAGTGGATTAGATACCCACGTAGTCCTAGCAGTAAACACTGCTCACTAAACATTGGGGTCTCTTCGAGAGACGCCAGTGCTGTAGAGAAGTCGAAGAGTGCGCTACCTGGGAAGTATAGTCGCAAGACCGAAACTTAAAGGAATTGGCGGGGGGGTACTACAACGGGTGACGCGTGCGGTTTAATTAGACTCTACACCGTGAATCTCACCAGGATCGATAGCAGAATGAAGGTCAGTCCAATGGGCTTACCTGACACGCTAAGAGGAGTTGCATGGCCGACGTCAGCCTGTGTCGTGAGATGACCTGTTAAATCAGGTAACAGGCGAGACCCGCGTGCATATTTACTTTTGCAAAAAAGTTCAATATGCAGACTGCCCGGGTAACTGGGAGGAAGGTGCGGGCTACGTTAGGTGAGTACAGCCTGAATACCCTGGGCTACACGCGCGCGGCAATGCTTGATGCAATGAGACGCAACTCCGAAAGGAGAAGCAAATCCCATAATGTCAAGCCTAGTTCAGATTGAAGTTTGTAACTCAACTTCATGACGCTGGAATCCGTAGTAATCGTTCTTTATCAGAGAACGGTGAATATGTCCCTGCTCCTTGCACACACCGCCCATCAAACTAACCGAGTTATGCTTTGATGAAATTTTTCGAAAGTGAATCTTTGTATGACAAGGTAAGTTAAGTTGACACAAGGTATCTGTAGGGGAACCCGCAGATGGATCACCTCCTATAAATTTAAATTTATAATCATAAATCAACGACGGAATAAGCAAGAGCACACAATAAATAATTGGTTAATACATACAGCACAAGAACTTAGGTTCTTGTTCATCAAAGTTAAGATTTTATAAAAATAATAAAACAATAAGGAACTCCAAATAAAATTTGGGGCGAGTTGTAATTATTATAGTCCCTAAAAGGGCAGTGAGCCTTTTGGGCTCATCGTTCAACGGTAGGACAGTTCGTTTGCAACGAATAGATTCGGGTTCGATTCCCGATGAGTCCATAAACTATAATAATAAATAATAAAATGACAGAATATAAACTAATATTAGTAAGAGCAAAAGATTCCGAAAGAAAATTACCTTTAGGTTGCAGACCTCTATTATTTACTAGAGAACAAGGTCATTTAGATGATTACTTACAATCGGAATTGATTGATGCGGTTAATAGATATGCTGATAAACTTAAAAATCCGCCAACAAAAGTTACCTTAGATATAACTGTTGAATAAATTCACAAATCATATTCACTAGAAACGCGAAAATCGAAAGATTTTCGGGGCCCTAAAAATTCGAAAGAATTTTTTTGGATAGCGAAATTCAGCGATGAATTAAAACATCCGTAATCGAAACCCAGAAAAACTAAGATTTTTCTGGTCTTTCAAAACCTAACGGTTTATGAAAGCAATCGAAACATATGAACTCCGCAAAAAATTTTGCGGCGGGAGTTGAGATTGGGTAAGAAACCACCTGTGTTCCAAAGGTTTGGAAGACAGTCTTAGCGTATGGATAAACTCCATCATTGTGGTAATTCATATTCAATTGATGAGACAGAAGGAAGAATACAAATATTATTTTTAATAATATTTGTTTGTTCAGAGTTCAAATTGGTTTACCAATTTTGAATAAATATAATTGAACATTAAACTTAGTCTTCAAAGCATACAGCGATAATAAATTGCTGTGTTGTAATGAAATATAACTGATAAACAGTGGAACTAGAATAAATACTACATACTGTTAGACGGATAGCTTGGTTAAAGTCGTGAAGAAGGACGTGGCAAGCTGCGATAAGCTCGGGGGATCTGCATGCAGGATTTGATCCCGAGATTTCCGAATACGAAAACGTTTTACATTCAGAAATGAAAACATACGGTGGGAATTGAAACATCTTAGTACCGCCAGGAAAATAAAATAAATTAATGATTCCCTTAATAGCAGCGAGCGAAAAGGGAACAGGGCAAACCGAATCTGCTTTTGAAAAGAAGTGTGAGATGTGGTGAGCATAAATGCCTAAGTCAACGAGTCAAATTTGCTTGGAACAGCAAGCCTCAGAGAGTGATAGCCTCGTAGATGAAGTTGATATGGTGTTGCTCAAAGAGTAACGTGCCTTAGATTGGACGCGTGAATACTGCGGAATTAACCGCAAACCCTAAATATAGACTTTAGTCCGATAGCGCAATAGTACCGCGAGGGAAAGCTGAAAAGTACTCTTAATCGAGGGTTAAAAGACTTGAAATCTAACAGTTACAGGTTGTTACTGGTCACTTCTCCAACGAGAATGTGGATTTGTAACGTACGTTTTGAAAAACGGGCCAAGGAGTTGATCTAAGTGGCAAGGTTAATATAAAGAAGCCAGAGCGAAAGCAAGTCTGAAAGGGCGTTTAGTCACTTGGACCAGACCCGAAGCCGGTCGATCTAATCATGAATAGAGTGAAGTTTCCCGAAAGGGGAATGGAGGCTCGAACCAGCGTTGTGTACATGCACTTGGATGATTTGTGATTAGGGGTGAAAAGCCTATCTAGGCCGGCGATGGCTGGTTCCTGCTGAAATATACCTCAGTATAGTCTCATGCACATATTTGCTTACGGGGTAAAGTACGGATAATTTTCGCAGAGGATTTTTCCTACGGAAAATTTTCCAACTCAGAATCTGTAAGTTGTTTAGCATGGGAATCAGCGTCGGTGCGTAAGGTACCGTCGCAAGACCAGAACAATGGAGACTGGAGTTAAGGTCCCAAAATTCATGTTAAGTGTAACAAAGGGAGTCTTGAATCTGAGACAGTGGGGATGTAGGCACAGAAGCCGCCACCATTTAAAGAAAGCGTAACAGCTCACCCATCGAGATTCGAGGCACCGAAAGTGGACGGGGCTCAAACATGATACCGACACTTCAGGCATGCTCTATAAGAGTATTGCGGTAAGCAGGCGTCTTTTTTGCGTAGAAGCTTTTCTGAGAGGAAGAGTGGAGCGAGAAGGAACGAGAATCTTGGTAGTAGTAAGATCAGATCTCTCTGAGATTCGAGAGATGTCGAAAGAGCAAGGTTTCCTTGGCAATAACAATTAGCCAAGGGTTAGTCAGGACCTTAGATGTAACTTAACTGATTACATTGATGGACAACAGGTTAATATTCCTGTACTGGATAAATTCGTTTAGTGCACGATACGCTTAGGGATAAGGAAAATTTCGAAAGGAAGTTTTCATATGGATTTCATGGATTGTAATAATTAGAAGTGAAGGAACGTATGAAGTGAAAATTCCTGATTCCTAGAGCCAGTGAAATAATTGTGTATAGAATTTATCTACTTGTACCCAGATTCAACACAGATGCTCTAGCTGAGAAGGCTAAGACATGAAGGTTTAATTCAGTTAAGGGAACTCGGCAAAATAGCTCCGTAACTTCGGTAGAAGGAGTGTCTAACTTTGTATTTGATATTAGAATGCATTTTTAGATTTCAATAACAAGGACTGCCCGACTGTTTAGCAAAAACGTAGCCGGTTGCTAATCCGAAAGAATGTGTATAACCGGTGAAACCTGCCCAGTGGTGGTGCTTCAAACCCTTTTTCAAGAGGGCTAAGACCCATCAAACGGCGGGCCTAATTCCTGAGGCTCTTAAGGTAGCGTAATGCCTTGTCGTCTGAATGGCGACGTGCATGAATGGTTTAACGAGGTAGTCGCTGTCCCTAACTGACAACCTCTGAACATATCAGTCTGGTGAAAAAACCAGAGATATCTAACGGGAAGCTAAGACCTTGTGGACCTTTACTGCAGCTTGTTGTTGCGTCTTTATTGAGGATACATAGAATAAGTAGGAGCGTCGATACTATTTTTTTGGAAATGGTTGAGCAAAATTGTAATACTACTTATCGTTAATGAAGATGCTTACTTGAAAGAGGACACCAGCAGGTGGGCAGTTTGGCTGGGGCGGCACCCTGCCGAAAAAATATCGGCAGGGCCTAATGATAAGCTCATCCAGGTCGGAAATCTGGAGTGGAGTGTAATGGCAAAAGCTTATCTAACTGCATTTCTAAAAGTACGAAACGCAGAGTTGAAAGACGGGCATAACGACCCATTGATGATTTTTAATGGATCACAATTTTGACAGAAAAGGTACCCCAAGGATAACCGGGTTGTCTCACCCGATAGTTCATATTGACGGTGAGGCTTGCTACGCCGCTGTCGGCTCTTCCTATCCCGGCTGTGCATAAGCAGCCAAGGGTGTTGGAGTTCACACGTTAAAAGGAATCGTTAGCTGGGTTAAAAACGTCGCGAGACAGTTTGTATGATATCTGTTAGATACGTTATTGTTTGAGTGGAAAGAATCCGTAGTACGAGAGGAACCGGATTTTGATGCCTCTGATGTACCTGTTATTATGAGTAGGCAGGGCAGTCACGCACTACATGAATAAGCGCTGAAAGCATCTAAGCGCGAAGTCATCCGCAAGACGAAACAATTTAGGCCGTCGAAGAAGACGACGTTGATAGAGTCGATGTGTAAGATCCAAGAACACGAGGATTTCAGCATGCGACTACTAAAAGCCACAAATTTTTATAACTAGTTTAGATTAAGTTTAATTTAAATTATAAATGAACATCCAATTTATTTTGGAATTCTTCCTTCTGTCTTTATCTTTGATAATGATATATTTCTAGAGATTATTTTTATTGTGACAGAAGTCTCCTGAAAATTATATATTTTTTATTATAATTAAAGTTAAATATGACGCAAGTCTCTTAAATATATGGGCGAAGAGTTTAGAATAAGTGATGAAAGTAAACAAAAAGGTGATGAAGCAGAATTAAGATTTAAGAATTGGTTAGATAACCATAATATTCCTTATTTTTATATAAAACAAGATACAAAAACATTTTCTTCTGCACTTGATAAAATCTTTGGGGGGAAAAGGCCAGATTTTATGTTATTACTTCCTAATTTTGGATTTATTTTTGTAGACGTTAAAAATAGAAGTTTACATAAAACATTTAAAACATATCCACTGGACGCTTATGAAACTAAAAAATATTCTTCTTTGCAAAGAATTTTTAATATTCATATTTGGTATGCTGTTTCAAATGAAGATTATGATTATAATACCTGGTTATGGATTCCGGTTTCAAAAGTAATGGAGTCTGGAATGTCAATTTATAATTCTTCAAAATCTAAAGAGGATTTTTATGCAGTTCCTTTGAGGGAATTTATTCAAATTGCAGATAGTGATTCTTTAGATAGGTTATTTAGTAAATGTTTTGAGGATTAATATTAATAAATCTTTATTTTAAGCTCTGTCCGGAGTTCAAAATTTAAAACCGAAAAATAGTTAATATCAAGACCCCAGTAGGATATATGTTTCAGCAAAATATCCTACCAGAGTTTAATAATAAATTAGAAAAGCAATTAAATAAACTTTTCCATTCTTCAG
>JAUXUB010000008.1 GCA_030680955.1 bacterium
ACGAATGTCAGCGAGCGATAGCGATTAAGAACGAGCATATACCATTAAAAATTAATAGGTTACATTAACTGTTAATCCATGTTCTTGGCTCTAGCCCAAGTCGAGGAGCCGATCCGATACAGGAATCGGCACCATTTCAAAATACCAATTTCGTTTGATTTAATATAGCGTATTGTTTTAATTAATATCTTATTGATTACATAGAAGTTTGCTGTTAGTGTAAATCCTATGTATTTGTGGCCCCCATGTTACATAAACGGGGGAATGCATTGTTTTAAAATATTGCTATAAGGGCACTTTAAATATGTTTCTAGTATCTTATAAATTTCGTGACCGTGCCGAGGGATATGGATGGGTTATTGCCAACATCAACTTCACTAAAAATAATTTATTTGTTGGGGTAAGCGGATCAGGCAAATCTAGAATGCTAAATTCACTAATGAATATTGGCACATTCATATCCCAAAATATATTTAGAGATGGATTATGGGAAATAAAATTCATAATAAATAACAGCACTTACAAATGGGCTCTTCACAGTATCGTAATTGATAGTGATCAAATCATTCAATCCGAAAGGTTGTCACTATGCGTTGATGGCACGGCAGATAAAGTAATATTTAATCGCGACAAGGATAGTTTTGAGTTTAATGGTCAAAAGTTGCCTAAGTTACCAAAAAATAGTACAGGGCTAAATCTTTTAAAAGAAGAGGATTTAGTGAAGCCAGTATATGAAGGTTTTGGGAAGATATTGCGAAGGAATTTTTTTGGATCTGATCTTGTTGAAGCATGTGCGATTTCAAATGTGCCGCCAGAGTTACTTGATAAGAGTATTTACAAAAAATCAAATGGACTCACTGGGATTGGCGCTATCAGCCCAAGACTTTATCTTTTGAAGTTGCACGAAAAGAATTTATTCGATCTTTTAGTTGAAGAGTATAAATCCATCTTCCCAGCGATTGAGGATATAACGTTTGTTGATGGATCAAAATTAGTCATGCACAGTGGGAACTATCCTGTATTGGCTTTGAAAGAAAAAGAAATTAACAATCCAGTGATGTTGCATGACCTATCCTCAGGTATGCAAAAAGTCCTATTAATAATTACAGATATAATAACTTTACCTAATAATTCAATTTATATAATTGATGAATACGAGAACTCATTAGGCATAAATGCAATAAATTTTTTGCCAGATTTCATTGTATCCAATGGTAGAGAATCTCAATTCATCACCACTTCACACCACCCCTATTTAATAAACAACATTCCTGTTTCAGATTGGCAAATATTTAATCGTTTCGGCTCAACTGTTACAGTAAAAAGTGGTAACGAGTTAATAGGGAAATATGGCAAATCTAAACAAGACGCTTTTATTCAACTAATGAATGACCCTGCCTACACTGGGAGTTAATGTGAATATATACGTTGTTGTTGAAGGAGTTTCTGAATACAAAGTCTATCCTGAATGGATAAAGCAGGCTAATCCAGCTTTAGTTAAATCAAGCTACATCGATGAAGTAGTTGAAAATAACTTTTATATGATCGGTGGTGGCGGTTATCCATATATATTTAATGTTATTGATAATGCAATTTCAGATACTAACGATAATTTACAATTCGATAGATTAGTAATTGCTTTAGATTCTGAAGACTTTCTTTTAGAAGAACGCTACCTTGAAATTGAATCACATGTTCGATCTAAAGCACCAAGAGTTGAAGTTAAAATTATCATACAACATTTTTGCTTTGAGACTTGGGCTCTAGGTAACGTAAAAATAGGTCCGAAAAATCCAACAAATAGCGAATTAAAGGCTTATAAAGAAATTCACAATGTAATTGCATTAGATCCAGAACATTTACCTGAACTCACCTCAGAAAATCTGAATAGAGCCCAGTTTGCATATAAATATTTGAAACTTGCTGTAAGAGATAAGGGGCATCACATAACATATAGCAAAAATAAACCTGATGTGGTCTTTCATCCAAAGTATTTTAATGCATTAAAGGATCGATTGGCCGACACTGGACATATTGGAAGTTTTAGCAGCTTTTTAATTGCTTTTATTTGAATTTGTATTTGAATAAATCAAGATATTAAAACCATCTCTTGCCAGCGCCCACGCTATCCTATCGAGCGCGGTCTAGAGGATGGGGCATGATATAATCCAGTTCTCAGTTTTGTTACTGTTGGTGAGCCAAATATATCAAAAAAGCCCCGCAGAAATGTGGGGATTTTTTCTTTATTTCTATCTTAATTCTCTACTGTGGCGTTTATAGTAAACACCTCTTAATGGGTATGGAAAAGTAAGTTTCATTGTTCAATTTAACATGGCTTCCCAGGAGATACCCTGCGAGCCTTGTAGATAAAGGCTCGCAGGGCATCATTTTTCTCTCGTAGGTTTTTTGTGCTGTTTTCAATTAAAAAAACATCTTTAAACCGTTAAGGTCTTGAAGCTTCCTGTTCCATTTCTTCCATACTGATATGGCGTACATCTTTGCCTTTCACCATATAGACTACGTATTCCGATATATTTTTGGCATGGTCGCCAATACGTTCAATCGCTTTTGAAACAAATAACACTTCCAGCGACATTGAAATGGTACGTGGGTCTTCCAGCATGAAGGTAATCAGATGACGAATGGTCATTTGGTATTGGTCGTCAACCTGTTCATCCATTTGCGCAATTGGCAGCACTTTGGTTGCATCTGAGCGGGCAAATGCGTCCAGCGACATGTGCAGCATCTCGCGTGCCAGGTTAGCCATGGTTTTAATCTCGGCAAAACGTGGTGTCCACATGCGGTCTGTTTCCAAAGTTCTTTGTGAGAAACGGGCTATTTTGGCGGCTTCATCGCCAATACGTTCTAAATCTGTAATGGTTTTAATCATCATCAGAATCATGCGTAAATCACCAGCCGTTGGCTGGCGGCGCGCAATAATATGACTGCAATCTTCATCGACCTGCACTTCCAGAGCGTTTACAAGGTGATCTCTTTTAATGACAGCATCCGCGAGTTTAGGGTTAGATGTCACCAGTGATTCTAGCGCGTCCACAATTTGCTGCTCAACCAGGCTACCCATCTCAAGTACTTTTGCGCGCACGGCCTCTAATTCAGCATCGTATTTTTTAAAAATATGTTCAGATTGCATTGCTTAATCCTTTTAAAATCTTGCTAGGTATTATTCTCAAAAATCACTTAAATCGCTAAATTAACCAAACTTGCCGGTAATGTAGTCTTCAGTTTCACGGCGTGTAGGGCGGGTAAATATGGTGTCGGTATCGCCATACTCCATCAGCTCACCTAAATACATGTAAGCAGTGTAATCTGAAACGCGCGCAGCTTGTTGCATGTTGTGCGTGACGACTAAAATAGTAAGCTTATTTTTCAGTTCACTCATCAACTCTTCAATATTGGCCGTGGCAATTGGGTCTAGTGCAGAGGTCGGCTCATCAAACAACATAATTTCCGGGTCTGTTGCCAACTCGCGGGCAATGCATAAACGCTGTTGCTGCCCGC
>JAUXUB010000017.1 GCA_030680955.1 bacterium
AGCTTATCGCAAAATAAAATCCTCCTTTTATATTTTTTGTATTTACTGCATCAAATAAATCTTTAAAATAATTAAATATATTCATATAAAGAACTCCGGCCAAAACAACGACTAAAAACGAAAATACTCTTGTGTTGATAAGAGGTGTATAGCTTACAATATCCACGCTGCCTTCCTTAAATAGCAAGTGAATGGCCGCCATTATAAACGTTATTATAATCGTTGCTTGCAAATAGACATTTTTGAAAAATAGGGATGCCAACCCTCCGAGGAGGGCACCTAACGACCAAATAATTGGAAGCCAATAATCTCTCTCCGGGTAGAATTTAAGAATTTCGCTAGTTAGAACCCACAATATTAAAACATAAACATACAAAAGTAGTGCAGAAAATGAAAACTCATATTCAGTTGGCTCTGTTGTATCTTTGAGTGCTCTGTATAGTCCCGCTAGCAATCCGCCCATTAAAATTGCAACTAAAAATACAAAAGTCCTTTCGTTTAACCAAGGAGATTGAAGATCAGTGTATGACTCAACCAAAACCAAACGTAAAAAAGTCGTAGCAAATGCTAAAAGGCCAAGGACACGCAACGCCAAATTTTTCACACCGAAAGAAATGCTAGCGATTAAAAATCCTATTACAGACCACGAAACACCAAGCCAAAACTTTCCAAAAAAAGAATTAATCTCAAGTGTAATTCCCCAAAAAAGAAGGAATGCTGGAAGAAGAGGGAGAAAATTGAGTAATGGCCTTTCTTCTTCGTCTACCTGATCTCTGTAGTAATAATAAATACCGGACGCTATGGACATAATTATTATTGAGAACAAATAAGTAAGCATTCTTGAATTAAGCCACGGCGCATCGGAAGAGTCTATCGTCCCATCTATTAATAACAATCGCAAAAACGAGAGTAAGAATATGCCCTGTGCAAAGTAGCGAAGTTTTTTTGAACCCATTTGAAACCCCAAGAAAGTTAGCACTAATCCTTCGGCGGCCCAGGCAACAGTTATCCAGAATTTTTCAAACTGAATTGGAACTGCAATAACTGCAAGGACTAAACCAATGCCAATAAGAAAATATCGAAAACGTTTTGCTCTTTCGTCTTCTGAGGTAACAACAAGCCCAATGCCAATGTGCAAAATAGCGAGCAACGCGGTAAAGAGTCCAAGCAAGTCATAATGAGCAATATTAAAAATGTTGTAGCAGATAAGAAAATAACCAGCAGAATTTATTGTAGTTAGAGCCAGGTCTGCCTCATCTTGTGGCGCCCTCTTTTTTAGGAAATTCATAAGTAGAATGCCCAAAAAGATTACGAAGAATAGGGTTGCATAACCAACAGCGAGCGCAAACATTTCGTCTTTATAGTCCATATACCAAACAAGATAAGCTATAGCGGTGCCAATGTATCCCAAGACAACTAGATGACGCCAAAACTTAAAGTAGGCAATTGCTAAAATACCAACATCAAGTAGTGCAGTATATGAGAATAGAATATTTGCATCATAGACACCACTCGACAAAAGAAATGGGGTCACAAAACCACCAAATTGGGCTAGGGCCGCAAGCGGCATAGAGTCGTTCCAAATTGCGAGTGCAACTCCAATTGCTGTAACAAAAATCATAAGTGCAAAAGCGAGTGGCATTCCAATTAGTAAGTAGAAATTAAATGCCGCATAAATCGAAAGATAAAATGCTCCAATTCCAAGTCCAGTTAATATCTGACCATACAATGGATATTTTCTTCTTGTGTATTCTCCAAGTCCCAAAAATATTGAGCCGCTTATAAGTCCTAGTACTACTCGCATAGTCTCCGAAATAAGGTCATTTTCAAAAGCATAGCGCAAGAAAAATCCTAAACCAAAAATAACCGCAACTGCGCCCACAACGGTAAATATTTTACTACCAAATTTGAACTCCAAATCCTGATTAGAATTTTCTTTCCTCTTGTTCGCTACTTGTAACTCTGAAGGCTTATCGCTTGGATATCCTTTGAAAGCATATGGATCTGATATGCGAGGAGCCTCACTTTCTGGTTCTTCCTTTTTTTGCTGCTCTGATATATATGGTGCGGGAGGAACTACTGGTTTATATTCTAAAGTTGGTGGCTTATATGCTGCATTAGGTATTTGCTCCCCACCTTTTAGCCTACTTATCTCTTCTTCTAAATAATCAACGCGATTTTTAAGATCTGCGGAACGCGCAAAAAACACTATCGTTACCACAATTATAATAATAAGTTCCATCGGATAGTAGAAATGCGATTAATTTTAATAAATTATACCATTCCCAATTAACCACTTCCTATAAGACTTTTGTCATTGCGAGGGCGAAGCCCGCGGCAATCCAGGAAATAACGGGATAAATCTGGATTGCTTCGTCGTTCCTCCTCGCAAAGACGAGATTAAAAGAGTAGTGGTTAATTGGGGATGATATAAGTATGGATTATTTAACAAAATATGCGAAGTGGATAACCAGGTAGTGAAAATACGAACATAATAGGACGCCATACACAAAAAAACTATATTTACTGACCCGATGAAAAATCATAAAGGCTCAATATTTATAAAGTCCAAGGTCTCCTGAAGTCGGATAACCCGAATATTTATCCTGAGTTCATAGAAGGATTGAAGTTTTTTTGCAGTAGGTTATCCGACTTCACTAATTTTGTGACATCGGATTACCAAAAACATCGTGCGCTCGCGAAAAACTAATTTTGTGAAGTCCGATGTCCGGCGACAACTGCATAATATTTGGGACATCGGACTTCAGGGGTAGTCGGATGTGAAGAAACGCGCCTCAATCCCAAGTAATAATTTATAATGGATTTCGGTTTCGCATTTAGTAATTCTATTGCCTGTACTTAATGCTGATAAGAAACAGAGTAATACTTTAATAAAATAAACGGATATTTATTCATAATTTACAGGAACCTAACTCCGCGTAATTGACTGATTTCAGGGATTTTGTTATACTAAAATTATGAAAATATTACGTTATTATAAAGATTTAGGAAAATACTTACAGCCAAACAAGGTGTTAGTTCTTTTCGGCCCACGCAGAGTTGGTAAAACAACCCTGCTTGGCGACTATCTTGAAAAATGCCATCTGCGATATAAACTTGATTCCGGTGACAATATCAATATACAAGAGACTCTTTCATCACAAGATTTTAGCCGCATCAAAGAATATGCGGCTGGATATGAACTTATTGCAATCGATGAGGCACAAAAAATCCCCAATATCGGACAAGGTTTAAAAATACTTGTAGACCAAATACCAAACATAAAAATTATTGCCACTGGTTCATCGTCGTTTGAACTTTCGGGACAGATCGGGGAACCACTAACTGGAAGAAAAAATACGCTTATTCTCTATCCAATCGCCCAACTAGAGCTATCATCACTTTACAACACGCACGAACTGAAAGAAAAAATAAACGAGCGACTTGTGTTCGGATCCTATCCAGAAGTTATCACCGCATTGGATAAGAAAGAAAAAACAAAAATTCTAGAAGAACTTATGCATTCATATCTTTTGAAAGATATACTTGAGATCGAGCAAGTAAAAGGATCGAAGATTCTTCTTGATCTCTTGCGATTAGTGGCTTTTCAAGTCGGCAATGAAGTATCACTCTCGGAACTTGCGTCAAAAATAGGCATTGATGCGAAAACCGTTGCGCGCTACCTTGATTTGTTTGAAAAATCGTTTGTTCTATATAACTTGCGAGGATATAGTAAAAACCTTCGCAAGGAAGTTACGAGGAAGAGTAAGTATTATTTTTATGACAACGGAATTAGAAATGCTATTATTGCAAATACAAACGATATTGAGCTCCGAAACGATGTCGGAGCGCTATGGGAGAACTTCCTAATCTCCGAACGGCTAAAAAGGAACTCTTATATAAGCACAATCTCTAATAATTACTTTTGGCGCACATGGGATCAAAAAAAGGTTGATTTCGTTGAAGAGCGCGAAGGGAAACTTTTTGGCTATGAGTTTAAGTGGAACGAATCGTCCCGCGCACATAACACTCGCGAATGGCTCGAAACCTATCCAGAAGCGTCACTTGAATCCATTACACCAAAAAATTATCTCAATTTTATTCTACCGTAACGCGTAAACAAACAGAAATTTGTGTTAATTGAAGTTAATTTCCTCAAAGACATCGTTTTTGACACATGATTACTAGATAATTTTTTAGCATAATTACTCGTCAAAACCACTTCGATATATTGAAGCAATAAAAACATAGAACTTCCCCTTTACTAACTCATAATCCAGTTATATGTCTAGCTTGTACTTTGTGGCATCCAATCTTTTTTAGCTGTATCCCAGCCATAGTTTTCTCCATTTCTCCAAATTGATTGTGCGGAAACATTATATTGACCCTGACCATAAGAGGTAAGTTCATTGATCTCTATTTTCAAATTATGATTCGTATCAGCGGGATGATAAGGTGTCCATGATTTCAGTACCGATTGCCAAGCATAAAATTCTCCGTATTTCCAGAGATCCCCAGCCAATTCTTTGTTTAAACCTGAATAGGAAGTTGCTTCAGATACAGTAATGCGGCCATCTCTATTTGTGTCAGCTGGATTTTGCGGCATCCAATCGTTGGTATACTGATTCCATGCATAACTTTCACTATTCTTCCATATCTCTTGCGCAGAGGCAGAATATAAAGCTTGACCATATGCCGTTACTTCGGAAATACCAATGCGATAATCGCTATTCGTATCGGCTGGGTGAAAATTAATAAGAGATGTAACAATACTAAATGATATTATGTTGCTCTTGTCTGTGGGTGTCTCGACATAGATTTTGTAAGTCCCTGGTGTTAGATTCAACCACGAACTACACTCTAACCCAGAGTAAGAATTGTCCTGTTTGCAAAGCGGGGAACTCAACGTAACTTTCAAGAGATTATTATTTGATCCTGCCTGCCCACGAAGTAGGCCTTTGACGCCCTGACTATTTTCTATCCATGCATTTAAATCACCTTCAAAACCTACGAAGTTAGAACCGTTAATTTCGAGTAGAATTGTGCCGACTCCTGAGTATCTAGATAATGAGGAAATATATGGCTGTGCGATTGAAGAAACAATACTAAACGGTGCGTCGCCTGCATCGAAAACTGACGAATCCCCGGTTAAACTGATTTTAATTAAATATTGTCCGAGATCAATTCTTCTCCCACCAGGACTAGTGTCCGTAGGAATAGTCCATGAATAAGCCGCACCATTTACATTAACTTGGCTTCCTGTATATGGATTGACCATTGAGGCAAGATTGTAAACAAGTGTGCCATCAACTTTCATTAGATCTATTTCTATTGTCGCATTTCCAATATTTTGAACATTCCATCTAATATATGCCGTGTCACCTTTTTTATAAACTTCTTTCCAATTCGGAGAAAGGACTGTTATTGAAGAAGATTGCGATGTTGGACACGCGGCAAATGCACAACTTGGTCCCGTACGGCTCACATAAGATCCATCAGAACATTGTTTTGCTTCTTGAGTACACATAGTAACTGGAGGCTTTGCACCACACCCATACAACTGATTGAGTTTTTTGCGCGTTGAGGGGCCAACATAACCAGTTCCATTTTTTAAACCATTTGGAGTTAAGATTTCACTTTTGTATTTTTCTTGGAAACCAGTTACTGCGGAGGCAATACGCTCGTTATATTCCGAAGCAAAGTTACTGCTATGTTCTACTGAATAACCTTCGCGGCTTAGCACAGTTTCGAGCGCACTCATTTCATCACCTTTTGCACCCACCCCCAAATTCTTATTAAACGTAAAACACCATGGTGCTGTACCACCCCCTTGTTGGGCAAGCAATTGAGCTTGTAATTGCCTAACTTGAGCCATTAATGAATTAATCAATGCCTGAAGATCTGCGGTGCTAGTTGCACCTGCAAACATAGGCAAAGCCATGCTAGCGACGAGAACTCCTACTAATATGTATTTTTTCATATTTATTTTAATGTTATTTTATTAATTATTATATTTATAATTTTTTGACTTAATTATTTTATTAATTTTAATTTTTGATATAAAAAGATTTGAGATTTTAGATTTGACATTTAAGATACTCTAATAATACCCCCCCCCGCAGGAAAAACAACTGTGGATAAGTCCCGTTAGAAATAGGGCGCAAAAGAAAAACAATATTTGCTGACCCGATGACCAAGACAGGGACAATAATATTTGGGTCATCAGGTCAGGGGAACTGCGCGTCCGCTATTTCTAACGGGATAACTAATATTAAGAGGGGGCCAATATTATGACATCGGACTACTGGAAATAAAAAACACTAATGCCTGCTCATCCGGTAACCAAGACAGGGGAAAATAATATTTGGGTTACCAGATGAGGGGACAAAACATCAAGACATAAAGTAAACAATATTTGGGTAGTCGGATGTCAGAGGTTATCCGACTTCAGGGGACATCGGACTTAAGCTGGTTATCAAGTCAAAATGAACTCTACCGCTATAATTCGCTAGATTCTAATATCTTTAATTCAGGCTGATAAAATTTATTTAACACAACTGGCACCTTTAGCACTTTTGCAATCTTGCCATCTTGAACTACAACTCCTAATGCTATGCTCTGCATAGTATCTTTACTAAAGCTCTGATCAAAAACAAAGTTGCCCAAACTCCAAGCAACCCAAGTATCTCCTATTTTTTCAACTCCCTGAGTTACGTGCGGATGATTACCTATAATTAAGTCTGCGCCAGCGTCAGAAAGTATTTTTGCAAGTTTTCTTTGATTTTTATTTGGTTCTTTTTTATACTCATCTCCCCAATGCAAAAGTATCGTAACAAATATGTTTTGATTTTTGAGATCTTTAATTAACTCCGCGACCAAAAAAGAATTAAGATCACTTATGCCAGGTCGCGTCGTACTCGCCTTAAGCGAACTAGGATAAAGATTAGTATAAGATAAAAATGCAAATTTCTCTCCATTTACTTCACGTATTGCTGGTGCATTGGCTTCTTTATAATCTACCCCAGCTCCAGCACTTGAAATTCCTGCTACCCTTAGATTTGTTATGGTGTCACGAAGCGCAACTCTGCCATAATCAAAAATATGATTATTGGCTAGAGACAAAACATCAAAACCAGCGTACTGCAAACTTGCAACTACTTTTGGATCAAACCTAAACGAATAGATGCTTCCCGATCTAACGCCTCCACTTGAAACCGGTCCTTCAAGATTTCCTATTGTTAAATCAGCACTTTGCAAATCTGCGGCAGATTTTAAAAATGTAAAATTGGGATCTGTGTTTTTTTTAGCAACATAGGCAACTCCGCGATCTAACATAATGTCGCCAACAAAAAGAAGCGATACGCCATCTTTCGTTGGCATATTTGTTTTATTAAAAAAAATATTTGCATCTTCAATGCTTGATAAAACTGAACGCTCAATTAGACTACTGTAAAGTTTTTCGAAATCATGTAAAGATAAAAGACCGATCGTTACAACCGAAATTGACAAAAAAAGAAATAGAAATTTAAAAAAATCATTTCTCTTCTTTGGTCTTTGTGGCTGCATTAGGTTCATAAACTTATTTACTGGCTAACCTAAGCAATGATTGAGATTTTTTAACATCACCCAAGATTTGTTTTTCGTAGGCACTCACATCTTCAATTTGGATTAGTTTTCCATTTTCTAGTAAATATAAATAATCCAAACGAGCCTGATCTAAAAATGCCCTATCGTGAGAAACTAAAACAACAGTGCCCATAAACGACTCTAGCACCTCCGTTAAAGCCTGAATTGCAGGTTCGTCTAAATGATTAGTTGGCTCGTCTAACAAAAGCACATTTACAGATCTTACTGCAAACCCAGCGATAAGAAGACGCGCTCTCCCACCAGGACTAAGAGTCTCAATTGATTTGCCTGCTTCAACAGAGTCAAAGCCATATTTTTTAATAATGTTATAAATAAACTCTCGTGGTAGTTTAGTTACACTCTCAAGATATTCAAAGATTGTTTTGTTTCTCGGAAGATTTTCGTGTGCTTGAGTTAAATTTCCAAAAACTAGAGTTGGGCCTACTTTTCGCTCTCCTTTTAATAATTTTTTTGACCCTGCGATCATTTTAATTAATGTAGATTTCCCAAACCCATTCCTTCCCAATATACCTATACGCCTTCCAAAAGGAATTTCGAGCGTAATTGTTTTAAGACGAAATCCAGAATATCCACCTATTGCTTTAATTAGGTGAATGCTTGGCTTGGTCTCTGCCACCACGTCGTCCAATTCTATTTTAAGTGGTGCGCGCTCTAGTGGCTTTTCTGCTTCCGGAAGTCGCGCAATACGTGATTCAATAGCTTTAGTTTGTGACGCTAAATTTCTTGTAGCTCTGTTTTCATGATAGCCACTTGCTATTTTATCATTATCGCCAGTTCCGTATTTAACACTTCTTTGTACGTGTTCTTTCTTTTTTTGAATAGCCCGAAATAGTTGCCTCTTTTTTTCTTCCCGACGCATATAATTATATTTTTGTTTTTCAAGCTCAAGAGCTTTATGTTTAAGATATTCCGTATGATTCCCATGAAAAACTATCACCTCTCGCTTAAACCAATCTATTTCCAAAACACGAGTTACAACATCGTCCAAAAATCTTCTGTCGTGCGAAACAATGATTGCCGATTTTTTTGAAACTCGTAAAAACTCCTCCAGCCAAATTAAAGCTGGTAAATCTAAGTTGTTCGTTGGCTCGTCAAGTAAAAGAATATCGGCATCCTGCAAAAGCAAAACAGCAAGCGCAAGTTTACTCCTCTGCCCTCCGCTTAAAGTTTGAATTTTTGTTTTGAATGTAATGGGCTCTAGTCCAAAACCTTTAAAAAAAACGGGGTAGCGTTCTATGGTTTTTCGGTCTTTGACTTTTTCTCCTAAAACTTTATCAAAATATTCACCAACTGTTTCTTTGTCATTGGTATTTAATTCCTGTTCTAAATATCCCTTATGGGCTCCTCTTCGCAACTCTATAATTCCAGTATCTTTGGGGATTTTGTCTGCAATTATCTTAAGAAGAGTAGACTTTCCTGCGCCATTTGAACCAACTAATGCCACTTTTTCTCCGTCCTGTAAGAAAAAAGACACGTTTTTCAATATGATACGCGTTCCGTACGATTTTGTTATATTTTTTATTGTTAGAATTGGTGACATATATATCTAGATTAACAGAGAAATAAGAATTTATAAAACACCTTTAGAAAAATAGTGTGGCGTCTTTTGTTTGATAAAAAAGAAGAGCCACACACGAAAACATGTTTCGTGGTGGCTCTTGGCACAACTACCTCTTCAGGTAAAAGATTGTGATTTGGAGCTCGGTGCCCATACGACCACTTGCACTATACGTTGCAGACGACTGGAGAATACGAACGATCAACGATCTATCTCCCAACTCATCAAGCCACTTATTTACATCTTTCTCACAGTTAGGAGGATTGCCGTAAAAGATTTTCACTTGCTCCATTTTCCGCCCCTTCCAGAATATAATATTGTCTCATTTAAACGATAATGTCCGAATGTTATCCAATATATAGCATATTTTTATCTAAAAGTCAAATTCCTTTGCGCGAATTCAAATATTTCTATTATTGCACCTTTTTTCTTCTGTCTTTGCGAGGGCATCCCGAAGCAATCTAGATAAACTGGATTGCCACGCTTCACTCGCAATGACGCAAGGGATTAGATTATTACGCATAGCTTACAAAGACGAAAAATAATAAATCTAGGTAAGTCTTCGACAAGCTCAGACAATAAGACAGACACACTAATCTTTACATAACCTTTTTTTATGCTCTAGTTATTTAGCGCGAGTATGTTATATTGAACTTACAATGGCTACAGCTCGACCTCGCCACAAGGCGAGGGATAAATATTACTTGACGCCTATCTTATCATAATAATTGGTTTCTAGCACCTTTGTTGAGTACTTAAATTTATTGGCAACTATTTTATTAATACCCACAACATACTCGTTGCTTACGCTTTTGTCATCTACATCCCCTGTAATAGAGTTATATCTAGTCTTATCTGTTATCCAACTCCGGTTCAAAAAGATGACTAGTGGTGAGACACCAGAAAAAATATCACTTCCCATTAACAGACGCGAATCATATTCTAAACCAAATAAATTAGAGAGCGTTGGAAGGATGTCTAAAGTAGACATAGATTTATCTACTGTAATTGGACTCATGCCAGATTTCCAGAGTATATAAATGCTTTTATAAAGTTCAAAATTTTTCTCAACATCATGCCCTGCAAGTTCATTTATAGATTCTATTGCTAGACCATAAGGATAATGATCCGGGACTATAGATATAACAGTATTTTTTAGCACACCAGCCTTGTCTAGTTTATCTATAAGTGATGTCATCGCAAACTCAACTTCTAAATTCCCTGCAATGTATGCTTTAGATTCATCTGAATAAGGAAGAGCATCCACGAAAGATTTATTTTTTGCGGCAATAAAATTACCATAAAAATTATAATTAACATGACCACTCACGGTCATATAATAGACATGAAATGGGGTTGAGGATGAGATATATTCATTTGCAGTTACATCAATCATTTCTAAATCAGACTCCGGCCACGTTTCTCTAATTTTTAATCCATTTCCAAGTGCTTTATAGTCATATCCAAAATTTGGGAGCGAAACATTTCTTGCATAATACGTGTATGTATTATTATGATACGCCTTTGTATTATACCCAAGCTTTTTAAATTGATTGCCCAAAACAAATGGCATATTGTTTTTAGCGGATTTATACATACTCCAGACACCAGACTTTGGAAGCAAACCAGTACTAGCTACGTATTCTCCATCAGACGTACTTACTCCCCACACTGGATTATAGAAATTTTTAAATACAAAACCTTCTTTAGACATTTTGTATAAAGTTGGAGTAAGCTCTGGACTTACCGCATAAGGTGAAAATGCTTCGGCAACTATAAATATCAAATTATTGCCTTTGAAAAATCCCGTATAGTCATTCTTTTTAGTTGGCGCAAGAGAAGAAAAATACGAATGCATATCTAAAATTATTGAATTTTTCTCAGCTTCTATTAGCGCATTAAAATCTATCGGAAGTGCATTATATATTTTGAGAGGTTTGATAGTTTCGGCCGTAAGATGCTCTGCGCTTACCGATGCAACAATTCCATTGCCACTAGAAAATTCTTCAAATCCAAACGTTAGTCGCTCTAAATCCAATCTCATTGCAGTTAATACACCCAACTTCCTTATCGCCAAATCTGGCGAAGCTATATTAAAATAAAGTTCGTATTGAGAAAATTCAGCTCCCTTAGTCATATAGACACCAAGCATAGACATGCTATAACTTATGGCTCCAAACAGCATTATTCCAAACATTACACGTGGCCTTAAGCGAGCGTAATATGGTTTTTTTATTAAAATAAATAAAAGTCCCAAAGGAACAATGAGCAAAATAAGTGCAATAATATTTTTATAAATAGAAGTGGCTACAACATCCCAGAACCGTACAGCGTCTACTGCACCAACGATTGAATACAAAGAAAGTGGAATTTGAAAAATATGATAATAAATAAACTGCGTTAAATAAACAATCGTAAGCAATAAAATTATTATTCCAGTGATAATTTTATTGCTTTTTTCATTGAAAAGTGATCCAATTAAAAATGATGCGCACGCAATTGGAAGCGCAAAAAGCGCTGGATAGATATATTCAAATCCAATTCCGCCAAAAGTGAAAAGTTTAAATATAAACTCTAAATACAATAAAGTTACAGTAAAATAAATAAAAAGACCAAAACTACCTGAGCGGTGGCCTTTTATTTGAGGTTTAATATAGGTTTGATTGCCTACCTTTATATTCTCCGTAAACGTATAATTAACTTTTTCATCTTCCTTTTTATTGAAAGATGGTGGAATAATATCTCGAATTTTTTGTCTCTCCATATATAAAAAACTAAACGAATCAACAAAACTTATTTATATAGCATATCTTGGACAAACTCAAACTTCAACAAATTTTCCACCATCGAATTTCAACCAAATGAAATTACCTGAAGCAGTTGTCTTTCTTTGGGCAAAGAGTAGCTATTTAGAAAGCATTCTTGTCGATGTCTCCAATGAATTGCAAGTAATAACTTTCTGCGTCATATATTCTGTCAATTTTTGCTTGGGACATATTCATGGTTTGGTGTTTGAATATATAATTTGGTACTGGATCACCAGATAACGCCATTGCCTCGTCTACGGTAGTACTCTCTCGAAATTCCACCTCCAAATCAATAACGTGCTTAATTTCTTCTTTTGTGACGTCTCTGCCTTCTAGCTTTTTGAAAATATAACAAACTGCTTCATTATCATCGTAAACCTTACTATCCATGTTCTTTTCCGAAATTACGCAATCTCCTATTGTTCGATCTGAAAGTGCAGGTTCGTAATCACTACTTTTATTTTTTAAAAATGAAAATAATCCCATAATTATTACAACTACAATTAATAATATGATGACCGTTTTTTGTTTAATAATATTCATTCCAAATTTGTTAAATTAATTATTCTCTTTAAGCGGAATTTTTCCATCAATTATTTTTTGCCTATAAACTATATACATAGGGAAAGCAATAATCCACAAAAACCACACTACGAATGCTGAACCAAACGGCGAGGATGATAAAGATAGCGCCGTTTTCTTGTATCTAGCTATATTCAATTTTGTTGAATCTTTATATACCCAAATTGCACTAACGAAAACAACTCCAAACGCTATCGCCTTAACAACCTGTGTTGAAAAAGTAAAAGCTGATATAAGAACAAGTATGATAAGTAAAAAGTAAATCAGCCAAAGTTTCATTTTTTTATAATATGTGGTCAAAATTTTCATACCTTTATTATACCCCACGACACTTTTACAATACTCGTATGATTTATAGATTTTCTTACTTTGCGTCGACAAGCGCAGGATCAGTTATTTTCTAACCTTCTGTATTTATTATATCACGTCTTTTAACGAATAGTTATATATCCTGTTTTTGTGATAAATGTTAAGTTTGAATTTTTGACGATTTACTTTGGTATAAAATTTATTTCAATAAGTCGTCAAGGTCGCACCTGATCAGGTCCTCTTTCCGGAGGATGATCTGCTCTTTCTGATCCAAATTGTCAGCGGTTACACGGATAAGTTTTGTCGTCAACGTGTCGCCAACAAGTTCGTGATTGATTTTCTTCAAGTAGGCCTCGATTTTCTCGTAGAATAGCGAAGCATACTCTTTCTGTTTTTTCTCCAATGTCGGATTACTACTAACACCATTCGCTGAGAACTCTATATGGTCACTCACCGTGTTATTGATTGTGAACGAAACATCAATGTCTTTGAAAAGAAACCAGTACTCGCTCAAGTTACATATAATGCGCACGTGGTCGCCTTCTTTCGTACTATATTCAAAAATGAAAGAAAATACGTCAGTGCGAAAGTCCTTAAACACACACACTTTCTCAAACTTTGATACAGTTCTAATTTTGTACGTATCTCGTAGCTGAAAGAAAGTGTCACGCCAACTTTTAAGCCAGTTGGCTACATACCGAGAGTCAAGAAAGAGCGGCGTAATGTCGTTTTTCAAATTTTCATCGCTCACATTATTCATCTTCACAGCGAGTTTAGTAAATAGTGTCCGATAATCTTTCGCCTCCTCAACTTTTTTTGCTTTGAGATAATCGAGGTCGGGTACAATTTTTTTGCTCATATACCAAAGCAAATCGTAGATATCACGTCCCTTTTCTTCGTATATCGCTTTGCCCACGCCGCATGCCCCACGCAAGAAAATAGCGGCAACCTTGCTAGCCATCAAAGACGAGAGGTTGTATGTCAGTATAACGAATGACAACTGCCCATGATTCTGCGGCATACGTTCCGTCACCACACCAGAATCTGGAACAAACTGATTGAGATCGATTTTTGCGTGAACCCATTCGGAAGCATAACCATCGATCAAGTTGCCGACTCGAAATTTAAGCATTATACCTCTATTGTTGGTGATGGTAATTTTCAAAAATTCGGAATCAACACCATACACTTTCGAGAAATGCTTTTCTGCCTCCTCCTTAAGTTCATTAAGAAAATCGTCTCCGACATCGTTATTTACCTCGAAATCTAAGTCAACCGACATGCGATCAAGTTCATAGCAGATGCGAAGCGCTGAGCCACCATACATTATCCATTTGTTGTATTCCGGATGATGGTAAATAAAATCGAGAACATAAAACTGCAATTCTTCTTTAAGCGCATTGAGCCTTATTTCGGGATCGGTAATGCTAAAGCCGTAGGTCGAAAGGCCATCAAGCTTACGCTTTAGAATTGTTGAAATCTGTTCACTCATGGGAGTATTTATTAATCATTGAATAAAATTTTTCCTGTTCTTCTTTACTTATCTCATCAATATCTATTCTTAATTCCGAAATCATTGCTTTTATCTGTTCAACTGAAAGATTATTGAACTGACGAGTCCGTAAATAGAGCAAATCAAACAATGCCTTCGAGGGAGAAGCTATGTAAAAATCGAATTTCCCTTTTGCCAAAGAAAAATCTGTGAATAAATCTTTGCTAATAGACTGATATGCGAAATTACCAGCTTTTGTCTGATATTTTTTTGTCACTTTAATCGTCACCGAAGTGACAGAGTGGATCGCCTCCGTAGCAAGATTGTAATACTGGAGTGCCGCCCATGAACTGATATATGACGGTGTGCGAATGACATTGGCAAGATAGAATGAGTAGGAAACATCGTTCCTGTTTTTATCAAAAAAATCAGTAGAGACATACAGCCCTCTTTTGAGCTGGATAATATCTTTGTACTTCAAGAATCTGCTAATGTAGACATTAACCGTAGAGTCCTTGAGCCTCAACTGCTTACCAAGCTGAAATACAGTATTTTTACTGAAATGAGGCAGGGATTTAAGCTGTTCTAACAGATTACTCTTGCTTTTCATAATATAACAGAAATGTATCATATCAGAAACACCACTGTCAATAAGCCTAAAAACCAGTGAGCGAGAGACATAAAAATGGGACAAATTCACTTATTTTGTCCGCGCAATGGGCGAAAAGGATGAGCTTCTCTTGCAGAAAGTCTCTCTCGCTCACAAAATGGACTCCGCTCGACAGGAGAGAAAGAATTGGGTCGAACCTTTGCGGGAATGGATTTTGGATATGAAAAAAGCCACGCAATTGGTTTCAAGCGACAACTTTTTTGAAATTCGCGACTATTTCAAAAAAGTTGGAACGAACCTACAATTGCGAGACAAATCCGTCTCCGTCTCATTTTGCCCGCCCACCGAATTCGCATTTGCTTGCAAGACAGATTCGGATTTCGCCCACCCCCTTCTTCTCACCGCGCGCACGCGCGCGGGGGAATTTACCGACCAAGTTATGAATGTGCGCTCATGAGGAATTGAACCTCAATTTTATCCTTCGGAGGGATATGTTCTATCCGTTGAACTATGAGCACATTTTTAGTGCTAGGGTCCATTGAGTTATGGGGACTATTTTTTGTTCGGGGAGGGAGATATTCTATCCATTGAACTACGAGGACATAACATTCCAACATTCTCAAGAACGTTGGAATGTTATTTAATTTATTTTTCGCTAACCAATTTTAAAAATTCTTCGGCAGATAATCTTGCGTCACGAAGAATTTTAACAAGAAGAGAACGATCAATCTCTTTATAATTCGGAATGGTTACTGACTTTCTTTCAAAAGCGGCGAGACGAATATGGCTACCTCGTTGACGTGTTTCATGATAGCCAATTTTATACAAAATCTTAATCAATTCTCGTCCGGAGAGAATAGGAAGTTTAGGCATAATTTAAACTGTAATCGTGTGAAGACTAACCTCTTCGAGATGATAATGCTTTAATGTTTCTCTGGTTTCTTTTTCTTCTAATATCAAATCTATAACTTCACGAATATTTACTAAGGCCTCATCAAGTGTTTTGCCTTGAGAGTAACAACCATCAAAAAGCGGGCATTCAACTACATAAAACCCATCTTCTCCCTTTTGAACAATAAGAGGAAGCTGCCTGCCTAAGTGTTTTTTAACTATATTGATTCTGCTCATATGTACGACATTAGCATAATAAAAACAAAAAATCAAAATATTCCGTCTGTGTGTTTTTTATTAATTAAATTAGTCCCCATCACGATACCCAGAACTATCCAGAACATCAACCTTCCCGCTTCAATAGTCCACAGAAAGTGTATTATCGCTATATATTTGCCAAATTGTTCGATTGCCACCTATTTTTTTCTAGAACATATCCTATTGCTATCATCATTCCAGTTTGCCAAATAATAAGTAGAACATAAATTGCTGAATCAATATCGGCTTTAAACAAAAATAAATAACTAAAATTCCAGCTCCAACCCAAAATTCCTCCAATAAAAACTAGGATAACATATCGGATTGGGCTAAACACATTAGAAAGCACGGTAAAGCCTAATAACATTGAGGCGGAACCAAACAACCCTCCTAAAAATAGTGCGACAAATGGATAATATGGGTGATCAAGTCCACGACCCATCCCTGTATGCATATAAGATTCAAGATAAAGCACAGCTCGGATAGTAATCTGAACAGAAAAATAATAACTTATTGTAGATGCAACAAGCCAAAACATTGACTTAAAAATACTTAGAGATCTGATCGATTTCTCTGAAAAAATAATATAAGAAGTTAAACATAAGATTCCAAAAATTAAACCAGGTACATAAAATAAATAATCAATAATTCCACGCGATCCATGTTCAAAACCACCCTGCAAATAAGTAATAATAATGGACAAAACTCCCGAAATAATTCCTAAACCAAAAAATAATAATATTTTTTTATATTTCATATTAAAATTTACTATTTAATATCCTTTATTAATATTACTCTTGCGCGAAATTCATAGCAAGTACTATCCAGAACATCAACCTTCCTGGTTCAATAGTCCACAAGAAATGGTCAGTCATACCAAAAAACATCAAAGATAGAAGCATGAGTTTTGGCATGAAAACTCTAATATCTAAATCCGAAAATCTAAACAAATATTTAAAATTTAAATCCAACAAACCTCCAAGTTTCCAGTTTGTTTTTTTAAGATTTATATTTTGTTTATAGTTTAGCTTTTGGATTTTAGGTTTTACAAACAAAGACAAAACGAGCAACAGAAAACTAACCAACCCCAAGATGCCTGTCTCTGCACCAATCAATAGATACATATTATGTATTGGTTGCCACTCCCAAACCTTATTCATTCCACTTTCTTTATATATATTATTTTTAACCGAATAAATTACCTGGTTTCCCAATCCAACACCAAGTGGATTATTTTTTATTAATTCTAATCCAAGTTTATCGTATGAAATTCTGTAAGTTACCGCTGGTTCATTTACCGATAGTTGCGCACGGGGAAAAATGAATACGGAATAACTATTAAATAAAATATAGCTAATGGCTAGTAATAAGAACGTAAGCCGAACTGTTTGAATAATATATTTTCTGTTAATAAATAAATTATAAATAATAAGAATTGTTGTCGCTAAAATTGCAATAGCCCAAGTTGATCGCGAAAAAGTTAAGGTAAGTCCAACTAATACTACGTAAAGTCCAAGTCCAAAAACCATATCGCTTTTTAGCGTACTCCACCCCGACCACATCTTCCTCTCTGATGGACGTCGGAGCCAAAAATAGCACAAAGACATTAGCCCTAAAACTAAAAATGCTCCTAGTACATTAGGATGCGGAAATGTCCCATAAGCTCGGAGAACCGCTCCGCCTTCAACAATTATTTTTGCAGAACCAATAATCCTCTCGCCAACCAAAGACTCACCAAGCCACCACAAACCTAAGCTGTGTTGAAATAAGAATTGCAAAAAACCAATTAGCGACTCAACTATGGCGAGGCTCGCAAGAATGCCGAAGATAACTTCTAGCTTTAAGCTTTTAGCTTTTAGCAGGGCAGATATAGTGAGCGCCACAAAAACTAAAAGAAGAAGACGGATAAAATTATAAAGTGCGAGAAGGGGAAATGTTGCCCAAAAAATAGTAATAAAAGAAAAGAAAAGAAAAGAAGAAAGTGCGATATTGCGTAGTCCGATGTCCTCGAAACACAGAGGCTTTAATATTTGGGACATCAGACTACGAAAAAATTGAGATTTAGTGCTAATTGCCTTATATGCTTTAATTGAAAATTGAGACTTGAAAATTAAATGTAAATTGTAAATTGTAAATTGTAAATTTTTATTTTCTTGTCCTGAGTTTTTCCGAAGGATGATTTTTGATATAAAGTTGTTTTTCTTCGACAAGCTCAGAAAATAAGTAGATAGAAACAACAACATCAAAAAATCATTCGCGTAAAGAAAAGCTGTCTCGTATTCATCAAAACCAAGAGTCCACTGATATAAAATAACTCGATACCCCAAGGGTATACTAAGTAAAAAAATATAGAATAAATAGATCATAAAAGCACTAGATCACGAGATCATAAAATCACTAGGACATAAAAGCACGAAAGCAGCCGTTCCCCATGATTTAATGTTCTTGTGATCTAGTGATTTAATGATTTTATGCTCTAGTGATCTTTAGTTCTCTAGAACTTTATGGTTATATAAACCACGTCCGATGGACCAGGACTAAAAGAAATGTCTTTCACAACTTTAGCAAACATCTGCTTTAGTTTTCTAGATAACTTTAAGGCAAGTTGGTTTTCTGTAGTAGTGATCATGAGTCCCTCTTTGTTTTTCTTAAGCGCTATAACTCTGTGCATTGGGTCGCGATCATATGCACGCTTACCATACGCATTAACAAAATTGGTAATTTCACTCTCAAATTTCTTGGGCACATTTTCTAAAATAATCCTTCCTTCGTATTGTCTACTTTGAATCTGGATGCACGCAGGACATAGCTTAAAAACAACAGGGAGGTTTTGATTTTCAGAATTAATTTTTTCTAACCCATGATACCAACGCTTTTTAAAATGCGCTGCTCCACAAACACCACAAATAATAATTCCTTTCTCGCCTTTGCCAAATTCTTGATTTTCTGTTTTGCTAGTTGGTTTATCAATGTTCCAACTCTCCCGTTTTGAGCCATTTTGTCTTTGTGTCATAAAAACGTAATTTATAATTAAATAAAATATATTTCTGCTATTAATCCAACAGTGAACACTATAATTATAAGATATGCTGTGCCTTTTCCAAAACCGCGAAGAAGTAGCTGTGGTCTGTGAACTTTATTTAATTGATTCCAAATTAGTGCAATAAAAATACACTCTACTGCAAGAAAAATTCCACCAGCTATATTAATGAGTTGCAAAAAATCAAAACCTATCAAATATATTAGTGGTGGCAAAATAACAACGGCGACACTAGAAGTCATATGTGAAAAATTGAAATCCGCTTCTAATATTTTTTTTAAACTTGTACCGATTGGAACATAAGTAGTAAATAATGCCGCTATTCCAACAATACCCAAAACTGGCAAAAGCACCGCGGTGTCTCGAACGATACCAGAAACAGCGTTATTTGTGACAGTATCAGATAAACCCCATACACCAAGAACAAAAAGCGTATAAAGTATCGCTGGTATAAAAGTTCCCAAAAAAATTATTTTTGAAACATAAGATTCTGGAATGCGACTTTTTCTAACATCATCTAATAGCGGCAAAATAGCGCTTCTTCCGCTTAATGAAAAAAGTATTGGCCCAAATGGAATAATAAATAAAGGGAGCGCAGCTTCTGGCATATAAAAATTTCGGGCATAATCCCCGCTATTATTTATTCCTAAGAAAAAAATAATTCCTATCAGCGCTATAATTGCCCCCACCACAAACAACTCAATTTTTGCCAAACGCTTTGCTTTAAGAAATATAGAAAGGGATCCTAAACTCCAAAAAATAAAAACCACAATCCCTTCTGACGCATCAGGCAATATAAGCCGCACAAAACTTGTTACCAGAACTAAATAAACAGCTGAAACTAAAATTGTTCCAACGCCCGTTGCTAAAGTTGCTGGAATTCTGGCCCAGCCACCTAAATATTTTTTAGCATAAAGCACAAAACCAGGAAGTCTTTCCGTGCGAAGAACAATGTCTGCATACATTGTGTGCGTTATATAAAATATAAAAGTAAAAAAAATTAAATAAGAAAAACCTAAAATAAAACCGACGTTATGAAAAACAAAGGGCAGGGAAAACATCCCCGCGCCAATAATTGTTCCAGCCAAAACACTTACAGGATATGCTAGCTTTAAAATTTTACCCATACTAAACAAAAATCTAAAAATTAATCTGTAAAACGCTCATCTGCATCAGGCGATCTATAAGCAAGTTTAGTTACAATTTTTTCTTCTAAAATCCACAGAACCACGAATACAATAAGAACTAAAATTGTAGTAAAAATAGATACTGCATAAAACTTATAACCAACTGCCATACCAATTGCGGCCGCAACCCAAAGGCCAGCGGCAGTAGTTACTCCACGTAATTTTGAAGAGTCGAAAATAATTATACCTGCTCCTAAAAAACCAATACCCACAACTATTTGAGCGGCGATGCGAGTAGGATCAAAATTTAACGCGCCAACAACTTGTGCGCCACCAATAAACTTTAATGCGTTAACAGAAATCAAAGAAAAAAGGCAGGATCCTAAAGCCACGAGGCCAAATGTTCTCATGCCAGCTTTTTTCTTGGCCAATTCTCTTTCCACACCAAGCAACGTTCCAAGAAGAAGCGCTAATGCTAATTGTCCAAACATTTCTAAATTTTCTAATCCGATAAACTGTTCCATAATTTAGCTACAAATTACTAATTTATATATCTGTATTCGTATATTCGTATTTTATTCGTAATTCGTAGAGAAAATTAAATCTCCTTCTCTAACCATTTTTTTTACTTTAATACCAACTTCTTTATTTAGTGGCGTCACTTTAATTTCTTTATAATTATATTGCATTGAAGAAATTATTTGCTTAAAATCAGTAGTCGCACCCTTAATTTGAATTTCATCTCCAATTTTAACTGGTTTTTTGCATTTAATTATTCCAACTTTTAAATTCCCAAAATAATGAGTTACACGACCAATAGGTTTTCCAAAAGATTTATCTAAAGTTTTGACAACAATTTTGTTTTTAGTTTTAATTAAAGTCCTCCTTTTGGAAATTCCAGGAGTGGCTTTTTTGGATTTAGCACCTTTCTTGATTATTTTTTTAACAATTTTCTTTTTTATAATTTTCTTTTTTGGCATTTTTGTATTTATTTAATTATAAACCTTTTACAAAATTAGGATTATAGTCAAAATTTTATTCCCTGAGCTTGTCGAAGGGTAAAATTTTGGCTTAAAATCAAGGCGAGTC
>JAUXUB010000028.1 GCA_030680955.1 bacterium
ATGAAAAATATATTGCCAATTATATTGAGGCATGTATTTGTATTAGTTAATGGTGTTATTTTTGCTGTAGTACTCCTTCTTTTTGTGTTTGGCGAAAAACAATCTGCGCTTTTTATCGGAATAATTGTAGTCATAAATATACTACTTGGAATGATACAAGATACTCGGGCGCGTTTTGCTTTAGAAAAACTTCAACTACTCACCGCCCTTAGAGTTATTCGTATAAATAATGATGGAACTGAAGAAATTATTTTTGCAGAAAACGTTACTAAAGGTGACAAAATAAGACTTAAACTTGGAGATCAAGTTTCTTGCGATGGTGAACTTATTTCGGGCAATGGTTTGGAAGTTAGTACCGCTTTAATTACAGGAGAATCAGATTCGTTTCCTCGCGCTAAAGGCGATAAGTTAAATGGTGGTGAAATTATTACCGCAGGTACTGGAATAGTTATTGCAAAAAGTGATTTTAAAAATAGCCGACTTTCCAAAATGACGGAAGATGCAAAAGAATATGCGGCCAAACCGAGCCCAATTCAAAATGCTACGGAAAAAATTATCAGTTGGAGTGGATACGCATTAATCGGATGTTTATTGTTTGTAATCATCCGCGGATATCTATTAGATAAACCAACAATAGAAATTGTAAATACAATAGGTGCTCTTGCGAGCACATTAGTGCCTCAAGGATTAGTTGTAATTACTACCCTTCTATTTGCCCTTGGTGCATCCACATATTCTGGTAGCCATGTCTTGTTTCAAGAAATAAATGCTACAGAAAAACTTGGTCGTATTAAAAATTTATGCATGGATAAAACAGGGACCTTAACAGAAAATAATCTTATTGTTGAAGCATTACTAATTCCATCTGGAGGATCTCTTGAAGAAGCGCGAATATTAGCACTAGACTACATACGTGGCTCTGGTGAGTCTTCACAAGTAATTACTGCAATTAATAATTATTTAAAAGCAAACAAAACAGAGACAAATAATTTATTTATTGATGCTTTGCCATTTTCTTCTTGGCGTCAATATGGTGCAGTTAGAATTTCAAAAGCTCGTAAAAAAACAATAATCCTAATTGGTGCGCCAGATGCATTCATTCCTTACTTAGCGACTAACAAAGAACAACATTGGCTAGAGCAACAGATTAAAGATCATGGGAAGCGCGGAGAGCGTCTTGTTGCTATTGCGGAGTCTAGCGCCACCGAACTTCCACACAACTTAAAGGAAGCTCGTCTTAAAATATCCGGAATTTATGTATTTTTAAGCGAGCTTCGCCCAGGAATAAGTACTGCTATTAAATTTTTCCAAGATCGTGGTGTTAAAATTCGTATTATTTCCGGAGACCACCCAGACACCGTTCAAGCTGTTGCGGCTATGGCAGGAGTGGATGGCACTGAATTTGTTGTTACTGGCGATGAATTAGAAAAATGGGATAAAGATGGCTTTGATGGTTTAGTTAAAAAACATACTATATTTGCAAGAATTGTTCCCGAGCAAAAGGTTAGAATAATTGAGGCTTTTAAACGAGATGGTTTTACAGCGATGGTGGGCGACGGCGCAAATGATGCTCTAGCTATAAAGAAAGCGGATCTTGGCATTGCTATGTTTGATGGAGCACCAGCAACTCGCAAATTAGCATCCGTTATACTAATGAATAATAGTTTTACAGCACTGCCAGGCGGAGTGCGACTTGCGGATAATTTTATTCGTAATATTGAAATTTTTACTGCAATTTTTATAAACCAGAGTATTCTTGGTTTTTTATTTTTTGTAATCATTAGTATACTTGGTTACACCTATCCCTTATTACCACTTAATATAACTATTGTAAATTACTTTACACTTGGACTCCCGGGAATACTAATTTCTTATTGGGCAATTAGACCACTTGGTAAAGTTTTTCCTGTAGATTCTAGCTCGTTCCTTTCACGCGTCATACCTTTTGTTTTTACTTGTGCAATTATAGAAGCAATCGGTACAACAATAATTTTCCTGCTAAGCCAGAGTTATCTGCACACTTCAATTATAAATCCTATAATCGCACTATCGTATGCAGTATTTGGTTTTATTTTCTTTGCACTTTCCCCTTTAGTTTATCGAGGTGCAGTTACATTCAGGGAAAGAATAGACCTCTTGGTGGTTGGTATTTTTGAGTTGGGACTACTCGCGTTTGTATTAAACACACCTGCGGTTGTTGATTTTTTTAGAATCAGTATGGTGTATCCTGAATTTCCTGAAATATATAGCATGTTTGCAATCTTCTTTTTCTTCGGATGTATTTTATTTGCTTTAAGAAAATTTTTCTTAACTGATAATAACTACTTTGTGGAGCAAAATATAAATTCATAGATAAAATATGGAGTAGACTTTCCTTCTGTCTTTGCAAGGGTTATCCAGGTAGTAGAAATGCGAGTTTCGCGATGCACACAAATTTAGTATATAAATAATTAATTTGAATATTCTGAATTTTAAAGTTAGAAAATTATAAAATACGCTCGCATTTTCACTACCTGGTTATCCCGAAGCAATCTAGGTACTAGTTACTGGATTGCCACGCTTCGCTCGCAATGACGAAAGAAACATTACCTTGCTTTGCTCGCGATGACGGAAAGAATATAATTTTTTTAATTTACATTAGCGAATTACTTTATATTCTCTATTTTTTTTTCGTGTTCGCGAAAGTATCAAAGCTTCGTAATTCCATAAAATAAATTGTCTAAAATATCCCACGTTATCAAATCTTCGTGTTGATGTTCTAACCGATCTAGTTTCTATATAAAAGAATTTACCAAATTGGCGGGCTTCTTTGATTAGTTTCAAGTCCTCGCCAAATTGAATGGATTCATCAAATTTTAATTTATCTTTAAGAGAAGATTTTAAAATTTGGATTGAATAAGAGGATTTTGTAAGCTTGTGACCAAAGTTATAAAATTTATACCACAATCTAGCTTTTACACTTTGATCCCCTGCCGGCAAAACGTCTGTTGTGCCAACTGATAATTTTTGCGTATCTTTGTCGGAAAAGAAAAGATTTAACTCTTCTAAAAATGACTTCTCTAACAAGGTATCCGCATCTAACAAAATTACCCAATCACTACGCTCTGATATTTTACTTAGGCCATAATTTTTTGCTTTTGAGACGCCTTTATCGCTTACATAAATATTAATATTATCGTCTGCGTATGTTAAAGCGATCTCTTTTGTTTTGTCTGTGGATCCATTTTCAATAACTAATGCTTCAAACAGACTCTTCGGATAAGAAAGTTGTTTAATACGGTCGAGCGTTGCACTAATATATTTCTCCTCATTATGCGACGGTATTATTATAGAAAAAAAAGTTTGGTTCAATGTATGGTACTACTATATAATTAAAGATATTCTTATTCTAACATATTATTTAAATAAATTATGTATTTTGTTTATATTATTCTCTGCACCGATAAAAGCCTATATACAGGTATAACTACCGATCTAAAAAGAAGGTTTAATGAGCATAAAAACAAAAAAGGCGGGGCTTATACCCGAGCGCATAAAGTTGAAAAAATTGTATATTCTGAAAAATTAGAAACCAGAAGTAAAGCTTTAAAACGGGAAGCAGAAATTAAAAATTGGAAACGTCAAAATAAACTTTATTTGATCAAGCATTAGATTGTTACGATATTCACAATACTTTTAGGGCAATTATTAACTCAAACATACTGATCTAGAACTCTGTCCATATTCATGCTATAATCTCTAATGGGTATAATGATTTAGCCATCATAAAGCGTCTTATGGACGGTTTTTTGTATGCTACTAAAGTAATGTTTTTTGATATAAACTAAGTACACAGTTTATTCTTTAATTCAATAAATCTATAACAAAACTTTATGACCGAACTTACTAGTCTCGGCATTTACATTTTTTTGTTCATATCACTTTATTTTGAAGTATTTATGCTCCTAACATTCATGGAGAATTCTTCAGAACCAGTCAAATATAAAACAGCCTCTACGCTACCAAAGGTTACGGTTATAGTGCC
>JAUXUB010000038.1 GCA_030680955.1 bacterium
GTTTGAGAAAGTGCACCCATCATCCAGCCGCCAATCCTTCGGTAGAGGCGCACTCCCTTTTCTGGATCGCCATTGCTTACAATAGTAATATGAGCTGTCCCATGTGGCAACTTACCTTTTTTTATCTGCGATTTGTTCTCACGGCGATCGACCTGTGTTTTTCTAAAATTAGTCTTTGGTAATCCAGTAACAGATCGCCAAAATTTTAAACTTTTTTGTATATTATTGTCAGGATAGAGATGTATCATTATAGTGATATTTTCATCTGACGAGTTACAAATTTCTTTGAACCACTTTATGGACAACTTAATTACATCTGGATCTGAATTTATAATACGAATGTGTTCGTGAGATTTTGAACCTTCTCCTATATAAAGGCCCAGCCCCAACAACCATAAGTCTCTATGGCTTAAGGCTCCAATTTCTTTCGAGCCAATCTCGTTAAGTTTTTTAATTTCTTCAACTTTGCGATTGTGGTTTTGTGTGGCTACTTTTAACGGGCCATATTGAATGCGGTTAAGTACTTTTTGATTTGGAACAAATTTTCGGTCGCGAAACCAGTTGCTCAAAGTACTTTTTGATATATCTAGTTTATTGCTAATCATATTATACGAATAGCCTGAGTCTCTCATTTTGGTCGCTTTTTGACGGTATGAATTCATAGCACTATTATACCATACTATATATATGGGTTCCAAAGTCGAAGCGCCAGTTCAATTCTGGTATCCCGCTCAAATTAAAACTCACAAGTGAATTTATTATCGCTGTATTAAATCGGAGAATAAAAAAAACTAAAAAAGAAATAGAACACTAAAATATAAGCGATGATTAGACTTAGCGTGAAAAAGAAATTAAATGATGCGTTTTTGTTAGGTAAATATTTATGACGCAAAAAAAACAACAAATAACCCTGATGAGATTGCAAACAAAAAGAATATTAGAATATTTTCAAAATAAAATGGAATTAAAACCATATATTACATATTAACATAATTTGAATTTGACACAACACTTTTAACAACATACTCTTTTGATAGTTGTTTTTAATGAGGAGAAAGTCGCATGTCTCTAAAATGGGATAGACGTTTTTTAGCGCTTGCCGCGCATGTGGCAGCGTGGAGCAAGGATCCATCTACGAAAACAGGGGCAGTTATTGTAGACCCAGATAATCGCGTTATTTCTATTGGATATAATGGATTTCCAAAAGGTGTAAAAGATTTACCAGAGCGATTAAAAAATCGGGAAATAAAATATAAAATGATTGTTCACTGCGAAAGAAATGCACTTCTTTTCACGACGCAATCTACTAAAGGATGTCGACTTTATACCTTCCCATTTATGTCTTGCGCTCCTTGCGCCGCGATGGTAATTCAAAAAGGAATTGTAGAAGCCATAGCGCCTTTCTCTGATAATCCGCGCTGGATTCTAGATTTCAAATTATCGGAAACATTATTTAAAGAAGCTGGCGTTAAACTAAGACTTCTTAAAATCTAAATAGCTGCCTCACGCAGCTATTTTATAATATAATAATTGTATCTTTATTCATTTATACCATCCCCAATTAACCAATACTCTTTTAATCTCGTCTTTGCGAGGAGGAACGACGAAGCAATCCAGATTTATCTCATTATTTCCTGGATTGCCGCGGGCTTCGCCCTCGCAATGACAAAAGTCTTATAGGAAGTGATTAATTGGGGATGGTATTAAATTGGTAATTATCTAAAAGCAGGAGTATGAAAAGTTACGGGGCGGCCTTGCTTGCGCAAGACCGCCCCAAAAAAAAGATCAGCTGTTTAAATAATACCGGTAGTAGGTTGTTCCCCAGACCAGAACTTCCAATCCCACTGTCTGTCCGATCGCTTCAGCGTTCCAGTGCCAGCGCGGGCTGAACTTTACGACGCCGAGCGGCAGGAAGAAAGTGAAGAATATCGAAAGCCAGAAAAGCAGAGGTCCGCTCGCGATTGGCGTGGTGACGCCTAGATAGATCTGGAGGAAGTAGAGTAGCATGCCGTAGAAAAAGATCCCGTGATAAAATCCCGCAAGCATTACCACCCCGCCGTGTGAGCAATGGTCGCCGACCGTGATCCCGCCACGCCGCCACATTTCTATCATGCCCACTACCACCGCCAACGTGAAGATCGCAGTCCCGATGCCAGCGGCTGACGACACGTCGAGCTGAAGATGTAAGTATAGGTACGCAGCGAGGAGACTGAGCGCCGTGTCGATCAGCCAAATCGGATGTTCGAAAAACGAAAAGTCGTTAGGACGACCACTCGCCGTGAGAACCTGCGCACGGGTTAGGTGGTTGTCTAACCACGCAAGGACTGCTTGCAACACGATCAGCATCATTCCAATTTTGAAGATTGTCCAGTCCATGGGCTACCTCCTGTGGTTACCGGTTGTGGGGCATGGCATTGCCCAGTTCTCCTCTAAAAGCTTCTGTTGTAATTATACACCTAAGTATGATGGTTGTCAAGTTTCTGCGAATTCAAATATTTCTATTTTGCACCTTTTTTTCTTCTGTCTTTGCGAGGAGAAACGACGAAGCAATCCAGATTTATCCCATTATTTCCTGGATTGCCGCGGGCTTCGCCCTCGCAATGACAAAAGTCTTTTAGGAAGTGATTAATTGGGGATGGTATAAGTCTTCGACAAGCTCAGACGATAAGACAGACACGCTAATGAATTTCATGTTTTTTAACAAGAAATACATATTTGCTTGTATTTTGTCAATAAATAAGCTATAATGCCGATTGTGTCGTATACTTATATATGGAAAGCGTAACTCAATTAAAGATTTATCGTTTTATATGTTAGATGGCGAGAACAAAATAATAAAGGATGCCATTGGGGGTGAGGCCTCGTCTTTTGGCTTACTTTATGAGTATTATCAACCGAGAATATATCGGTTTATCTATCTTAAAGTGAGCAATCGTGAGGAAGCCGAGGACCTTACTCACCAGACCTTTTTAAAGGCATGGTTAAACTTAAAAACCTATACCAATAGGGGATATCCTTTTGGAAGCTATCTTTACCGAATTGCACGTAATTTGGTAATTGATTTTTATCGAACAAAGAAGGAAACTCAATCTATTGAGTTTGTGGCGGAAGAGAATATCGTTTTAGCTTCAAGCACAGCAATAAATGCACTTGAAACTAAGATGGCCACTGCTAATATTCGATCTGTTTTATTAAAGCTTAAAGCAGAATATCAGGAAATAATTATATTGAAATACGTAGAAGATATGACAAATCGTGAGATTGCATTAGCCTTAGAAAAATCTGAAGGCGCAATAAAATTAATGCATAATCGTGCTATGAAGGCATTGAAAGTTCAACTAATAACCAATAACTTATAAAAAATGTTAGATAACTTTTTAAAACAACTTAAACAACTTCAGGAAATTCGCCCAAGCGAAGAGTTTAGCAAAAAATCTTTAAGGCTTATTTTTGCTTCACCACAAAATGCTCTTGTAGAAAATAGTTGGAGAACACTACTTATAAGAATTAGTTTGGTTGGTGCAACTGCAGCGTTTGCACTTCTCGTAGTTTCTAAAAGCTCTATTCCAATGAAAGTTGCCGGGCTTGATGCGTATGACTTGCGAGCCGAAGCACAGGGGCTTGAGACTAATCTTAATCTTGTAGAAATTGAAGAATCCGCACTTCAAAGTAAACAGGTCAATACAGCGTTGGAAGAATCAGCCAAGAGTGACCCTGGTAACTTAAACACTATGGTTTTAAATCGTGAAGTTGATGATTTAAGTGTTATTAATAATTACGATAGTTCTATAGATAAAGCGTTAAATGAAATCGCGAATTAACCCCCCACCCTTCTAAGAGAGTTTATTATGCTTTTTTCATATTTTTACCAAGTGTAAATTAATCAACATGAAACTAAACTATTTTGTTAATAATGAAGCAAGTATGACCCAAACTCTTAGAAGGGTGGGGGGTAAAATATTTTTTTCTGCTCTAGCACTATCACTTGTGGTTTTTTCTGGCGGAGTAAATTTTGCAAAGGCGGAAACAGCTACTACTACAGCACAAGAATCAGCACCTGTCTGTGAATTAAACAAAGCTCTGAATGAGCTTTTAGTTATCAAAGACGGATCGCTTACTGGTATTGCAAGAGATAGAGCAGAGTTTAAAGCAAGAAAGGCTGTGGTTACGCAAACTATTATTTGTGCAGATATTGAGATTGCTGGGACAGAAGCAAGTTTAACTGGATTAACACTTGTAGCTCCAGAAGATGAAGCATTGCGTACACAATTTTTAACATCACTTAATGCAAGCAAAGATCAATATGCAATATATTCTGATGCCATCGCAACAAGCACTGGTCTTTTTGATATCAAAAATTTGGCAGAAGATATTCTAACATGGAGAAAAAATGAATATATACCGTTGCTTGGTCAAATTAATGATTTTATTTTAGTAATTAGCAATGAGCAATCTACCAAAATAGCTCGTGCGCGTTTTGATAAAATTAGCTCAACCATTTCTATTTTACGTCTTTCAAATGTCGCATCAATTAAGAGTTTGCTAGATGGTGCCTCAGCGCTTACTACAAAGGCTGATAAATTAAATACCGAAGCTCATTTATTAGTTAGCGCCTATTTCGTTCCGATTCCTGCTTATTCGACTAGTTCACCATCCGAAATTTTGTCAAACAAAACTTGGGAGGGCAAGCCGCCAACCGGAACAGATATGTTGTACGCAACTGGCACGCCGGTATTTATAGATTCTGGCTTTACGAACACACAAGCGGTAATTGAAAACACAGACAATAAGGCGACATCAACTCCAAAATTAATATCTACCTCGACTCCCACTGTAGTATCTTTAGTTAAGCTATCTATTATTTCGCTTAAGGGAGCATACACAAATTATTTAAAGATAAGTGTGTTGGTTAGAAATATATTAGGACTTTGATTTTTTAATTAGCTTAAGTTTTGCAAATAAAATTCACTAAACATGCGGAGGAAAAATTTGCAGTTTTGCGGCGGCATGGTGTTAGAGTAGCAAAAGAGCAAGTTTTGAATATTGTGAAAAGTCCAGACAAGCTCGATCATACAAGGAAGCCACTCGTAATTGCACAAAGTGCATATGATAAAAAAAGAGTTATGAGAGTTGTGTATAAAGTAGAAAGAAACATTATAATTATAATTACATTTTATCCCGGAAGAAAATCACAATATGAAAAATAAAAATCTAAAAATTAAATATGACACTGAAGCAGATGTATTGAGTTGGGAAATTTCAGCTAAAGGCAAGATAGATTATGCATCTGAACTTGATAATATTGTAGTACATTTTACAAAGAATAATATCCCAATACTCATTGAAGTCCTAGAAGCTTCGAAGTTATTAAAACAAAGTGAAAAAACTGTTGAATTGGCCCGAGAGCTTGCCTTGGCACACTAATATCATTGTTGCTAAGTTTATAAATTAAAAAATCTCCACATAGCGTGTGGAGATTTTTATAAGTAAAAAGACGCGCGTCCTATTACTTAATTATTTTACCGCATCCTTTAGGGCTTTTGCGGCTCTGAATTTTGGTTTTACTGAAGCTTTAATTTGAATTTTTTCACCAGTCATTGGGTTTCTGCCTTCGCGTGCAGCGCGCTTCGCTACTCGAAAAACTCCAAATCCTGGAATGGCTACTTCTTCACCTCGTCCCATTGTTTTTGCAATGGTGTCAAAGATTGCGTCAACAATTACCGTTGCGTGAGTCTTTTTTGGAATTTCGCCGGCTTTCATTACCGCTTCTATTAATCCGATTTTTTTCATAAACTCCACGAATTTACGAATTAGAACGAATATACGAATTAGAAATTAATATATTTGAACTCATCCGCTTTCCGTTATTGAACATCGACCTTTTAAGTTGTTATTTATCGTTTCCTCCCATCATAGAATTAGTATAACATACCAATAATCTAATCAAGAACTTCAATATTCACAAAAGAATTAATTACCGGGCGTACCCGGTAGTGAAAATACGAGCGAAATATTATCAAATAATAAGGTACGCAATAATAGCTTTTGTGCCAATAGACATTTTGAAACAATTCTTAAACTCGTATTTCTACTACCTGGCATATTCCACTGCGCGGCTTTCTCTAATAACATTCACTTTTATTTCTCCAGGATATTTTAATTCCGATTGAACTTTTAGAGCAATGTCTCGTGCAAGTTGTAGCATACCAAAATCGTCAATTTTCTCTGGTATTACAAAAATTCTAAGTTCTCGTCCTGCCGCAATAGCATACGATGTTTTTACACCAGCAAAACTGGAGGCTATTTTCTCTAAATCTTCTAGACGCTTGAAGTAGTTTTCAGAAGTTCCACGTCTTGCTCCGGGACGAGCGGCGGAGAGCACATCTGCTGCTGTTACTATATAAGATTCTGGTGTAGAAAATGGATATTCCTCGTGGTGAGATTCCATTGCTTGAATAATTTTTTCATCAATACCATATTTCTTTAATATTTTTCTACCGAGTTCAACGTGAGTGCCTTCTACATCATGATCTATAGCTTTTCCTATGTCGTGAACAAGCGCGCCTTTCTTTGCAATTTCTACGTTAGCGCCAAGCTCTGCCGCAAGCATTCCAGAAATATAAGCCATTTCAATTGAATGAGTTAATACGTTTTGTCCAAAGCTAGTTCGGAAATGCAATCTTCCTAAAAGCTGTATTATTTCTTTTGGAAGATCATAAATACCTAGTTCAAAAGCGGCTGCCTCTCCAATTTCATGCATTCGTTTGTTAATTTCTTGACGAGCTTCTTCTACTTTTTCTTCAATTTTAGCTGGTTGAATGCGACCATCTGCCACGAGTTTTTCTAATGCAAGTTTTGCAATTTCACGGCGCAATGGATCAAATGAAGAAATAATAATAGCATCTGGTGTCTCGTCTACTATAAATTCAACGCCAGTTTCACGTTCTAATGCTCTAATGTTTCTTCCTTCTCGTCCAATAATTTTTCCTTTAAATTCCTCGCTTGGCAAATTAAAAACGCTAGTTGTGAGTTCGGATATGTGGCTACGCGCGTAACGCTGTACAGCTGTAGTAATAATATCTAACCCCTTTTTTTCTAAATTATCCGCTTTCTCTTTTTCTAGTTTTTGCATGAGCTCCGCAAGTTCTATGCGATATTTTTCTCTAATTTCAGAAATGATTTTTTCTCGAGCTTCTGATTCTGATAGTTTGGCAACTTTAGCAAGCTCTGTAACCGCACGATTTTTTAGTTCCTCAATCTCGTGTTCCGCTTTTTTAATTCTTTCCGCCTCAATTCCAAGTTTTTTCTGCTCTCCTTCTAAGTTATTAATGCGTTTATTTAAATCCTCTTCCTTGTTTATGATTCTTTCTTCTAGCTTTTCTAGTTTATTCCGAACGTCTCTCTCGTCGTTTTTTGATTGCGCCAAAATATCAGCAGATTTCTTTTCTGCTTCAAGAATAAGAGTAAGAGACTTCTCCTCCGCCTCTTTAAGACGAGTTTTAATTTTACCTTCTACCGAACTTACCGACTTTGAAGCTAGGGATTGTCGAATGACGTATCCCACTGCTATCCCTATGAGTAATGCAACTACGCCCGATACTAGGGTTATGATATCCATATATGAAATTGTTCGCTAACTTTATCATGAAATTGGCTACTGATTACGAATTTTCGCTTCGACTGCTCATATTAAATTGGTAATTCGTAGACATTATGGTTAGGAACATAATTAATAATTTCTAATTTGTGATTGTATTATACGTCAAAGCTCTATCAAATGCAAATCTCGCACGTGAATTCAAATATTTACCATTTTGCGTGGTTTTTCTTCTGTCTTTGCGAGGGTTATCCCGAAGCAATCTATTCAGGTACTGGATTGCCACGCTTCGCTCGCAATGACGGAGAGGGATTACCTTGCTTCACTTTGCTTGCAATGACCGGAAGCATTGCCTTATGCCGCTTACAAAAACAGAATGAGTTGCTATGGTACCCGGTGCAGTTCAAACTTGAATGTAGAGCATAGAATTAGTTGATTATCAGCGGAGCGTCCTTAATATTTTTTAAGATTTAAGTTATCCTTATGTAATGGAACATTGGCTTGTTTTGTTTATTATAAATTATGGCTATCTAGCAATTTTTGTTGGTAGTATCCTTGAAGGAGAAACGGTGCTGGTTTTAGGGGGGCTAGCCGCCCATCAGGGGTATCTTTCAATTGTTTATGTATTTCTTTTTTCATTTTTTGGGGCTATGGTGGGCGATTTTGGGTGGTTCTTATTAGGGCGGATATGGGGTGAGCGAATACTCAACCGTTTTCTACGGTTTAAAAAAATGACTTCAAGAATGATGGGTGCAATTCATAGGCGTCCTGGGACACTTTCTTTTTTGCTCAGATTTTTATATGGGTTAAGGCATATAGTGCCTTTTAGTATTGGTATGTCAAAAATATCTCCTAAAAAATTTTTTGCGCTAAATGCCTCTGGCGCGCTTCTATGGGGAGCAGTTATGGTGGGAATTGGTTATTTTCTTGGGCTGGCACTTGAGGCGATGCTCGGGAAACTTAGGCGAATACAATTTGTGCTCGTAGTATTTATATTGCTTATCGCTTTTGGATTAAAAGGATTTATACATTTAAGCAGATTTGTTGGAGAGAAATTAGGTTTTAGCGGTGTTGTGGAAGTTTAGATTTTTTCCTTGCAGAAATACATAATTGTAGAGTAGTATGAAGGTATTAAAATGCCTTGACATAAAAATGCGCTCGTCGTTCAACGGATAGGACGGTAGCTTGCGGAGCTACTGATAGAGGTTCGATTCCTCTCGAGCGCACCTTGACTTTAAGCGCTGAATATGCTATGATGTAAATAGTACGAAAGGGGGTAAATTCCTCCCTCAATTGCAATCCCTTCGGGGATATTTTTGTTTAATAATACCATGTGTAGCGGCGACTTCAACTGCACTTTGGTAGTTCAATGATTTTCGATACTTGTGATTTAGAAAAGCAATAGTATCTTGTAGC
>JAUXUB010000012.1 GCA_030680955.1 bacterium
AAATGAGTTTTTCTAAAAAAATAAATAGTTTTATGGTAACGTGCCAGCTTCGCATGTCACTTTTCTGTTCTGCGCTATGCATTTATTGCTAATGCATTTTGCGCCTGTATATTCTACTCTCGGATATTGTTTTCCAATTTCACACATCGCATTTAATTCCTTCGTATTTTCCTGCGGATAATTCATTCCTGCGCAACCAAATATGTCATAAAACATTCTAAATTTATTATATGCGCCAGAACTGCAGTCATTACCACCTACAGAACAATCAGAATCTATCTCACAATAACTTGGATTTGAAACGAACGGGAGGAGTTTTTGATCGGCTAATGATATGGTAGCAATTAATTCATTAGTTTTGTATATTTTAGTTACATCAAGAACCGCACTTCCCGGTTTTAATAAAATCCAATAATCGTGTGTAAATTTATTTTCACCGTCAGGGAATTTCTGCGTTGAATCATAAGCGATGAAAGAAATAATTTTTTTAAAAGATTCGGTAGAAACTGGTTTACTAAGTCGCAAAACATCAATCAAATAATTCCCGAGAGACGATGCCCCATAAGTGCTATCAAATGCATATGGTTTTGGTTTTGTAATTCCAGAATTAAGACTTAGTTTTACTTTGTAAAAGTTCTGAATTTTATTATCGTTGATTGATGTGGTTGAATTTATTAATGTTGGTTCAGGTATTATTGTTTGAGTTAGTAGCGGCGTCGGCGCTAGCTGTTGAACAATCGGTTCATCCTTTTTAAGCAAAACAAAATATCCCACCACTCCAAAAAGGACAACAACCAGAACAATTAATAATACATTTACGGAACCATGTCGGCCAAAAAGATTAATTTTTTTATTCATATGTTTTAATACAATAAAGTTAATTTTAATTTAGAGATAATTAGTAAATTTCGACCCTTAATAATTTTTTACCCTCCTAAATTTTGTTTCGCAATATTTGAGATTTTAGATTTGACTTTTAAGATACCTTAATAATACCCCCCCCCCGAACCATTTTGACACTGTGGATAAGTTTTTGTAATCGATTATCTCTTATAAATATCTCGCCTGAGACCAATAGCCAAAATAATTACTTTTTCATCAGCAACGTCAAAAATAATTCTATAATCACCGACACGAAAACGAAAACTACCAAGTGTTTTATCATTCAATCGTTCAGCAAAATCTATCGGATCCTTTCCATTTGTATAGAAATCTAGCTTACCCAAAATTCTTTTTTGTAGAAGTTTCGGCAAGCGTTTTATGTTTTTTATCGCGCTAGGTTTAAAATAGTAATCCATACACGCAAAAAACTATAATGAGAGCATTTTTTTAACTTCACGAGATGTGTAAGTTTTTCTTTCAGAACGTGCTTTCGCAATTTTTCCTCTAATAGTGGAAGATCGCATCATTTCTAAATTCTCAAGTTCATTTTCAATTTTATACCAGACTTCAAGTGGTAGTACCACTACTGGCTTGTTTCCAATTCTCTGCGATCTTGTTTTTTCTATAATTTGTTGTGTAGTCATATGGCTATAATAGCAAATCAACGCATTGTGCCAAAATTCTTTTAGTAATGAGTAGCGGCAAGCACATCATCATGTTTCAAATTTGGGTATGCCTCTACAATACGCGGTACAGTATATCCCTTAGCAAGTAAATTCAATATAAGAGATACTGGTATGCGAGTACCTTTAATAACCGGCTTCCCAGCAAGTATTTTTGGATTTATTTCAATTCGATTTAAATAAGTCATAATAGAAAAATAACACACGTTTTCTCAAAAATCAATCAAAATAAACCAGATATTTCCAACATCGCATGTCAGAAATATTGATTAAATAATTGTAATTGATAACAAAACTATACCACAAAAAAACACGTTTTTAAACGTGTTTTTTAAAAATAGAAAAAGAAAATTCGATTTTTATGAAGTATCCGCTCAAATAGTCTATTTACTTCTATTCGTATACAAAACTGAATGGCGGCGTTACCACTTTATAATTGGTACCAATCTTTTTTACAATATAATCCATTTCAAATTGCTTACCTGGGTTATTGGAGTTATCTTCACCCGCAACTCCATACAATTGCGGCTTATTGTATACTTTCCCATCTTTTTTTATGAATCTAACGGTAAATGTGAAGGAGACATCCGAATTCTTTTTTTCTTTCAAAACAGCAATCAATGGGCAACGACTAGTATCGCCATAACTTGATGCTGTATTGCAAAAATACGATAACGACTTTATTTTATCAGTCATACTAATATTTTTAATTATTGGATCTAGTTTACTAAGTGCAATATTCCAATCTAATTTATTTCTGTCATCAATACTAAGAGGTGAAACATCTGTAGCACTATACTCCCACCACCACCATCTGAGATCGGGCTCAAAAATAACAACTGCTTTTTCAAATTCCTTGTTATTTAGATATTTATAAAATTGTATTAAAGTTTCGCGCGCTAGTTGTAAATCTGTCTTCACCGCCGAAACACTAGGCGTAGCTAATGATGTGGGCACTAAAGATGCAATTGGAGAAGAAGTTAATACTGGTTGAACAATCGGTTCATCCTTTTTAAGCAAAACAAAATATCCCACCACTCCAAAAAGGACAACAACCAGAACAATTAATAATACATTTACGGAACCATGTCGGCCAAAAAG
>JAUXUB010000048.1 GCA_030680955.1 bacterium
AAAAGAAGCGATTGAAAAAGTTAAGGAAACCATCGTCGTGGAGTTTCCTAATAATTCTAAAAAGATAGGAAAGAAAGGAAAAAAATAATATATGAAAAAAATAATGAAAAATAAAAAAGTTTATTCTTATTTTTTAGTTATTAACCTTGTCGCTGTATTGGCTATCGCGGGAATTATTAGGGCTTATTCCGGTGAAACTCCCAAAGTAGTGGTTGAAGGCGATTACATTGAGGCGCAACAACCAGAACCGCAAGTTGGAGCTTTTATTGCTGATCCATCCGGTCTTATAGATGTCAATATAACCAATGATTTAGTGGTAGATGAGTTAGCTACTTTTAATAAGGCTACTTTTACATCCACTACAACTCCTTCAAAAAATACTTATTATTCCGTAAGTGGAACAGTCGCTTTTTCAGCCACAACTTCAGCTAAAACCACTGAAACAGGTATTTACAATATAGAAAATACAGGCGCTGCTTTATTGTGTGATCCTGTTGTATTGGATCTTAAAACAGCTATGGGAGCATTTGGAACCACTTTTAGCGTGGGGACAACAACTGATTCAGGTGATTTATCATTAACCAATACATCAACTGCTACGTTGTTAAAAGTAAGAGTTGCCACGACTACGGCTATTATTACCAGTCCTTGGGATGATTTTAATTTCTCAATTTTAGGAGATCCGAACAGAGCGACTACTACTCCGGGAACTTGGTATGAAGGAACGAGAAATGCCACGGGGACTCCTTGGGTATGGGATAATGGTGTTGATTTTGTTGTTTCTTCAGACGTTGGAGGCGCGACTTCCACTGACTCTTGGACAAACGGTGTGTCTGCTTTTTCAGGTGTAGCTAATATTAGATTTAATTGTAAAATCAGATAATTGGTTTTTATACTCTGTCCCCTTTTTGGGGACAGGAATATGAAAATCAAAGAAAAGGAAAAGGTATTATTGCTTTGTGTGGAAAATCGTAGTCAAATATTGACTGAATATGCTAAATGGTTAGTAGATATAGCGTGGAATAGAGAAGTGGAAGGGATAAAATTTTGGAAAGGACAGAGAAGACCAATATGGTATATGCGGAGAGTAATGATTGCTGAAGCGTTACAACAAACTAATTTTGATTATTTATTATTTGTAGATACGGATGTAATACCGCCAAAAGGGTTTATAGATAAATTTATAGCAACATTTAAAAAGGAAAAAGTAGACGGATTATGCGGAACTTACTTTTTAACAGATGGAAATCCTGTAAATAGAAAAGATAACAAGGCGTATAAAGGCAAAGGAATTGAAGAGGTTGATGTCCTTGGTATGGGATTTTCAATGTTTAATAGAAAATGTCTTAATGAAGTAATGTATCCTGACCCTGAACCGATTATAAAACCTGATGGTGATTTGGAGTTCTGCCGGCAATTAAAAGAAAAAGGTTATATTTTAAAACAAGATTTTGATATTAAAGCGTATCATTTATTACAAGCACCATTTATTTTTTAATAACTTAATATAATAACTATGAAAAAAAATGTTTTGATTATCAGCTTTATCTTGATTTTCAGTCTTCTTGCCTTCGGGTATGCTCAACAAAAAATAAAAGTTACATCTCCGGATGGAACAGAGACTGTGATTGAAATACCTAAAGACTCGGAAATGATACCGAATAATGTGGAAGATATAACGATTGGAGCGGCTTATTCAAGAGAATTAAATCTAACAACCGCCACTTCTTCGCCTATTTATGTCGCTACCTCAACAGAACCAACAACTCTAACTATGGATATTAGCGATTTGGAAACCATTGATTTGAATTTACAAGTTGTTTCATCTTCAACTGTTGCTCGTATTGATTGGAGATATGAATTTTCTAACGATAAAATTGATTGGTTCGGTGAAGATAGCAAGACCATTACTTCTGATGTAATAACTACGCACGGAGCGGCTACGACTACTCATTACTGGACACCAGCTACAATTAAAACTGTAAGAAAAAATGTTGCCATTTCTAATACAAATGCTAATTGGTTAAAAATTAGTTTTAGCAGAGGAACCACTAATGATGGCAATTATTCTCTCTGGGCTAATTTGAAAGGATTGCCAAAAGGATACTAATAATTTATTTAAAAATATTATGAAAAAGAAAATAATAATAATTCCTTGCCTGATAACAATTCTTTCCTTAGGATTATTTACTTTTGCTAAGGCTAATTTTTCTATAAGAGATGAAATTGTGCAGGGAGTTATTGATAAGATTTATAATCTAATAATGCCGTCTATCGGTTCTGGTGGTGAGCAAGTGGAGCCAACAACATCATCTTCCGCTGTTTCTGGGGGTGTAGGCGTTACCTATATCACAAATCAAACCAATGACTTTGCTATTGGCGGAACTGATAGTAATGCTTCGCTTTGGTTTGATGAGAGTGCAGGAAATTTACTTGTTAATGGAATGGGTTTGTATCAACCGACTAGCGAAAGTATGTTTTCTCCAAATGAAACAATTATTGATAATTTTACAGCTTCAAGCACTGGTTGGGTTTATACTTCTGGCGGAGGTGGTTTTAGTCAAGATTATGTTGATTATGCTATTGCTACCTCAAGTCTTTCTATTACCACTGATAATGCGAATACTCAAACAAGAGTAACAAAATCAAATATTAGTCCAACTTTTGATATGACTAATAAAAATTTAGAGATTGTTGTAAAAATAGATAGTTTAACTTATTTTGATACCGCTACCAGTCAATTATTTGTCGCTGTTTCAAGCGATAATCTTTCATCTTATAAGTATATAACTGCGGCTTATCCATTAGTTATGTATGAACCAGGGAATCAATGGGTTAAATTAAGATTTTCTACTTGGGATTTTTCATTAGGAAACACAGATATTACGGCTATAAATTCAATGAGAATTTATTTTAAAGCGAAGACTGGCGGAACTGCAACTTTGCACATCAATAAAATTTCAATGATTGATAAACCAATTAGACCAGTAATTTCTTTTAATTTTGATGATGGAAATGAAAGTGATTTTTTATTAGCAAAACAAAAATTATCTCAATATGGTTATCCAGCGACAGCGTTTGTGATAAGAGATAGAGAAACAAGTGCAAATTATTTAACACTTGCCCAAATGACAGAATTACAGAATATTCACGGATGGGACATTTCCGCACACGGAGGAACTAATTTCACAACCTTGACAAGTTCGGAAATGGAAACAGAAGCATTATCAATTAAAAATTATTTATTAAAAAATGGATTTTCAAAAGGTGCGGATATTCTTGCTTATCCTAATGGTGCGATGAATACAAATATTGTTTTACCAATAATGCAAAAATATTTTAAAGTAGGAAGATTATCTTCGGCTGGAGGAAATGAAACATTGCCATTAGGTAATCCTTTTTTAATTAAAAATTATCCAGTTAGTGCAGCATCTAATACGGCCACATCAACGGTTTATGCAAAAATAGACGACACAATAACTAAAAAAGGATGGTTAGCATTAACATTTCACAGATTAGTTAATAGTGGAGCAACTACTGTTCAATATAATGTTTCAGATTTTAATTATATTGTTGATTATATTGCTCCTTTGGTTGCCGCAGGAAAAGTAGATGTTAAGTTATATTCCGATGTTATAAATTCATATAATCCAAATATTCTTGAAATGAAAAATGATAAATTTGGCATCAACACAACCACCCCTCAAACCAATTTAGACATTAAAGGGATAATGAGTGTATATCCAAAGGGGACGGCTACTGCAACCTGCTCTACGCTTATTGAAGGAGCCTTTATGTATAGCACGGGGACAAAGGGATTTTATTTTTGTAATGGCAGTGCTTGGGCATCTTTTTAAAATAAATGTTAAGAAATAATAAAGGACAATTTATAAAAGGTCATAAACCAATTCCTTTAACAGAAGAAGGCAAAAAAAGAATAAGCGAATCAAGTAAAGGGAATAATTACGGTAAAGGTAATCCTCCTAATAAAACATCCTTTAAAAAGGGACAAGTGGCTCCAAATAAAGGACGAAAAATTACTCATAGTGGTAGTTTTAAAAAGGGTCATAAATTTTGTGGGGGAGAAAAAAATT
>JAUXUB010000052.1 GCA_030680955.1 bacterium
TTACACGAAATGAGTTCGGAATGTTTCTGTGGGTCTTAAGAAAAAAATGTATGAATCTTATGGTCTCACCTATCCACAACCAAGGGGCGCATACGAAGCAGACCACTTAATTCCACTAGAACTTGGAGGCAATAACGATATTGAAAACTTGTTTCCAGAGTCCGCCGAACCGCGACCAGGATTTAAAGAAAAAGATTTGGTTGAGAATTATTTAAATCATGAAGTTTGCGCGGGACGGTTAAGCTTACTTGCAGCACAAGAACAAATTGCTCGGGATTGGCTTGCAGTTTACAAAGGGCTCACAACTAATCAAATAGATGAATTGAAAAGGGAATTTTCAAGTTACTAAGTAGACTAACAAGTATTGTGATTCATCACTTCGTTTCTCCTGGTTTTCTTCTTGATATTTAATATACTCCATAATGACGACACAAGGCGAATCTGGATTGCTTCGCTATGCTCGCAAAAACGAATAAAAAAATAGCATCTTAAAAGGTTCGCCCAAAGGCGAGGATTTTGACTCACAAAGAGAGATAGACAAAAAAACCAGCTTTACGCTGGTTTTTTAAAATACAAAGGAGAAAAGATTTCTTATGAATTTAAGGGTTCTAAACCAAAAACCCTCTTTGCTTTTTTCTAATTGTATTTCTATTTTATTATTTAAATCATAAGTTGTAATAACTTTACTGACATATCCTTCTGCTGTAATACTTAAATAGATGGATTCATTCTCGGGCACATATGGAATTTCAAAATAACCATTTGCTAGTGATGTAGCCGATGCGGAACCACTCCTTATTTTTGCCAAAGCAATGGGCTTATTTAACGTGTCCATAATATACCCAGAAAATACTTTTGGTGTGTAATAAGATTTTAATGTATCTACAATCGGTTTTGGCGTACCATTATCTCGCCAAAGACTTGTAGCCCCACCATAACTTAACCAATAATTGACTCCTATTACTTCTGGCATTTTAGTTAAATAGCCCAGAGCATCCTTCATCCATTTGGCCTGCGCTTCATCTGTTATGCGTCCATGGATATCCGGAATTGGTACACCTGTTTCACCGAGTACAATAACTCCCCCGCTTTGCTTAGAAATTTCTTGAATATCCAAAGCTAGTTTTTCTGGAGTTCTTACATAATGATCAATTGTTACTACTCCACCAAGAGCTGTGGTAGTTTTTTTATCCATAATAAGTCTTGCCACATCTCCATTCATAGAATTGAAATTATAGATAACTTTCTTTCCGATTTTTCTAAAAGCACTCTCCATTACTTTATGTTCCTTAATTAAAAAATTGCGATGACCTGTAACATCGCCATTATTTCTTGGATCTCCCAGACCACCATTTTCGCATTCTGGACAAGCGGTAAATATATCTCCATCTTGAAATAAATTTCCATTATCTAAAATAAAATTCTCTGTTTTAGAAATGTGTTCATCGCGAGTAATAATTGGATACTCAAACCAGCCTTCCCAACCAGACCAATTACCACGAAACCAAACTTTTAAATTATGTTTTCGAGCTGACGCCACCCAACGTTTTAAAAAAGGTAAGAACTCCTTGTCGTAAGGCGTTCCAAGAGCAACGTGAGTTGCGCCAGTTGAGGCAATTTGAGCCATTTGTTTTTCTATAACTGCATCAAATTTTGCATCTTCCATTTTCTCTCGTGCTAAATCACGAGAATATTTTACGGTATCAATTGATTGAACTTGCCAAAATTTTGGTTTGCCAATTTCGGCTAAAGCAATAGTTGGCAAAAAAACCAATAAAGAGATAAATAAAAACCATTTTAAATTTTTATTGTGAATCATCGCAAAAAGAATGATTTTACTGCTTCAAAATTAGCTCTATTCGTGAAGTCATTATTGATTAATGTCTCATTGCCACCCATGCCCATATGCCAGTAGTTAAAACCAATCACGTTAGGTCGAATTGCGGCTTGCATACTCTTAGCTACTTGCGCAGCAATATCTCCACCTGTAATAGTGCCCCACTCCCCAATTACAATTGGTGTTGTGGGATATTTTGCTTGCAATTCATTTAAATCATTTTCCATTGTGTCTCCAACTATTTCTGGATAATGATCAATGGTAATATTACCCATTTGTTGCACTGTGGAGTCTTCTAATATTCCATTCCAATCGGGATTGTTATCACCCCAGGCCACGAAACCATCGAAGCCATAGTATCCAATCTTCATTTGACCACCAAGTCCAATACTCGCAAATGCAGATTCTGAAGTTGTCATGGCATCACGAAGCCATTTATTAAATATGGATGCGTTTCCAAATATACAAATATTTTGAGGGCAATATGTAATTCCAGAAATGCCTCCATTTTGAGGTTCTGGAATAGGTGAAAAAATATCACCTGCCTTAAAGAATGTGGGATTTGCCTTAATGTAGTCTGCAATAAGCGGCAAATAATTTATAGAATTATTTTTTGGTACATCGTAAATCCCCTCAAACGCAAGAGGCATATGGCGATGCCAAACACTTAAACCTCGAGCATGAACCGCATCTACCCAAGCTTTTGTGTAAGCGACACTACTTCCACAAGCAGGATTATTATATGGTGTCTCTACCGCAACATAATTTGCGCCAATCTCAACGGCTTTATTAATCCATGAATTGATAAATGCTAATGAATCCGGATTGCAAATTTTGTCTTTAGTTTCTTTCATTGAGGATACGCTACGAATAAACCACGCTGTTGATTGTGTTGGTATTGGAACAATTATCGGAGCTGTAGTTGGAGTGGGTATGACAGGGGTAGGCGTTGGATTAGGTGTCGATATCGGGGTAATGGTTGAAACGGAAACAGCTATGATGGTAGGAATGTATACAGGAGATGAAATAGGCGACAAGATTGGGGTAGGAATAATCGTAGGTGTTGGGGTTATAATGGGCGTTGGCACAACTGTAGTCGGTGGAGATGATGAAATTTTTTGATAATCAAAGTCAATGCCAGCACCACCACCATCCTCAAAATATTCAATCTTCAGAGCATGTACGCCAGCACTAACTACTCTATCTGCAGAAAATTTTACACCTCCCTGATCACGCCACTCATCCATTATTAAATTATTATCAATGTAAACTCGTATTCCATCATCTACCACTGCGCTAAATCTGTATGTGCCGGCATCAAATAAAACATTTTTTTGCCAACGCGCCACAAAATGGTCTATGTTTATTGATGGATCTGGGGAATTAAAATTCCAAGGAAACTTAATAACTAAATCATTACGTGTTAAATTTGGTGCTGATGTTGGGATTTTTGGATTATAAGTTAAAAATTCATTGGGTGTATTCCAATACTCTCCAGAATAACTAGCTGTTGGCGCAATAGCTTTAGGCCCAACAGTTGGTAAAGGTATAACAGTTGCGAGCGGCGTAGTAGAGGACGATGGTTGTAATCCGCCAGATGAGGGAGAAGTTAAAGTTGGAGCAAGCAAAACTGTTGTAGTTGGTCCGCCAGCTGTCGGAGGTGTGGCGATTATTGAAGGTCCAATTTTTTGAATATCAAATTTTATTACTGCTGCGCCTATATTTTCGTAATACTCTAATCTAATAGAATGGGCACCAGAGGTCATTACTTTATTTGATTTATAGGTAGTTGGCGGCTGGCCTTTCCATTTATTTATTATTAATTCATTATCGATATAAACCCGAACACCATCATCTGCTGTTGCTGTAAAACTATATGTTCCTGAATCAAAATTAGTGGTTTTTTGAAAGCGTGCGATGAAATAATCTATATTAATTGCCTTGTCCGGCGAATCCAAGTTCCAATCAAAATTAATAGCTATGTCATTTCTGGTTAAATTTGGAGTTGATGCTGGTATTTTAGGATTAGATGATCCACCACTGGTATTCCAATACTCTGCACGATAACCTGATGAAATTTGGTCGAATATTCCACTGCTTGATGGCGGTGGTGATAATCCGCTAACTGACAGAGGCGCCGGAGCACTACGAGATATTTCAAATAAATTTCTTTTAGTGCTTAGTCTGGTAACTGCGTATATATTTTTATTTGTATAATAAAGTATATCTGCCAATTGCTTATTAGCAATAATATTTTTTATATCTATATTGAAAGCTGTGGGGTACCAAAATTGTTCTGTAAGAGAACGCATGTTTTCTAATGGCTGATCAATTAAAAAGTCATCGAGTGGAATACTAATATTCTGCTTTCCAAACGCACAGTTCTCTCCATAATCAGCTAGAGATACGCTATACGATCGCTCGTCTTCGGCTTTTAGTGTAAGGGCTGAAGCCTGACCGCCTAACAAGCAAATACCGCGAAGATCATATTGAACTACGAGTGATTTCTTATCAGATAACACCCTCGGTTCAAGTATCTGGCTAAATTGAGCAATATTTTTGTTTCCCTGCATTACAATCGGAACTTTAAGTAGTTCTGAAGTTAATCCAAGAGAGCCATTCTTAACAAAGAATACGGTCAAAATAAGCACCAATACAATGGTTGAAATAATATAAATGCCGATTTGTTTTTTGTTAATTTTCATATTTAATACATTATTATACCATCCCCAATTAACCTCTTCCTATAAGACTCTTGTCATTGCGAGGGCGAAGCCCGCGGCAATCCAGGAAATAACGGCATAAATCTGGATTGCTTCGTCGTTCCTCCCCGCAAAGACGAGGTTAAAAGAGTAGTGGTTAATTGGGGATGGTATTATTAATCTAAATAAACTGCTTTTAAAACAATTAACTGCCTCGTAGTCTTATAGAAAATGCCCTACTGTGAATTCGCAGGCAAATCATTCCTTTCAAATATCAAGATTTCAGGCGAAGTATACGCTAATTTAAAATATTTGAAAAGACGTCCGTTCATGGCAGGTGGCTGATATATTCTTTTGTCTATCGTGTCATTTTGTTGAACAATTATCCATTTTGCATATTTCTCAGGTTCTTTTAGAGATTCCTCCCAATACGGTTTATTACCAATGTAAATAACATTTTGCATTGGGACTCCGCTGCGTATTATAGAAAGCTGTCTAGAAAAATCATCTTCAAGAACCAATCCACCATTATAATTTATCTTAAGCCATTTTTCCGCATCCACTCTCTTTGAACTAGACAAACCTCGAACGCCATCTTCGTACGATAGTGGCGAACTATAGCCTATAGCATAAAGTCCGAATTGAAACATAAGAAGTAAAATCATAAAAAATTTACCACTTAAACGTGATAACGAAAAAAGATAACCAAAAAACACTGCCGCAAAAGGCACCATCATCACTCCATAACGAACGTTAAATAAAGTCCAATCAAAACTTAAGGGCGTAATATGAGGAATAAATATCACCGATTGACCCATAAAAAGTGTTAACACATAAAATAAAAATGTATTAGCCAATAATAAACCAACCATAAATCTATTTTTATTTTCTCTATTTTTTAAATAAATCACAAAACCAACAAGCGAAATAAAATAAACTAGCATTCCCACGCCATTCATAGCAGTAACAAAATAATAAGCAAAAGAAAGCCACAGATTATGATATGTTGGAAGTTGTCCTTGAGCTAACCAACCTTGCTGTTGAGATTTTGCGGAAAATTCACTATGTGTAAAATAAAACGGATCCCCTAAAATAAGTGCGTCCCACCCTAGCCACATAACAATTCCTAAAAATCCAAGAGTAGTAAATAATATTAATATTCCCTCCATTTTGTGCCATTTTTTTATATCCCAAGCTTTACTTAGTTCTGAAAAAGATTTTGGTATTTTTTTAATTGGATTATAAACAAGCATTAGTATTAAAATCTCAATGCCTACAAAAAACCAACCATCGTATCTAGATAAAGTTGCGCAGAATCCAAAAAAGGCAGCAATTATTAGATCTATAATTCTTGAACCATTTAAGAACTTTAAAAAGTAGTATGTTGATATTACAAAAAACACTATTAAAGTTAGCTCCGTCATTGGAGTTGCCTGTAAATACAAAATATTGAGATTGGTAACAAAAACTATCGCACCCATAAAAGCGGCGGTTTTATTATTAAAGAGAAGTAAAATAATTTTATAGATGAATAAGGCCGATATTATATATGCCGTACCACTCACAATCGAACCAGCAAGGCCAGATCTCCACAAGAAATCTATTTTAACAAAAGGAATTAAAAATACATGCGGCAAAGGAAGCCAAATGCCACCAAGTTGAGCAAAGCCCGGCGTTAAACCGTCAACCACTCGCTTTGCAATATTTAAGTGAGATTCGGCATCCCCATAAGCTACAATCTTATCCATAATAAAAAACCAGGTAGTGCTAGTAATCGCCAAAAAAAACGAGATTAACAACACTGAGCGTTCAGAAAATAAGCCAGATACTCGGCTAGAAAACAACTTTAGTTTTTCGGTTTTAATTGTAAAATTAATTTGCATGTTTCAATTTAGGCATCACAAAAAGTACAAATGCGACAACCAGAAGCAAAGATAAATAAATAATTAAACCATATTCTTGAAGTGACAAATATACGTTCGCATACGCATTGTAGAAAAAACTCCCGCTTTTCCCCTCTATAAAAAAACTCATATTTCTAAAATAGGTATAATCCGCAGCAAGCGGTATTGCTTCTGCCATTGGGGGAATTGCGTTTGTTGTGAGCGCACCAATTAAGCTGATAAAAGAGGAGTATGCAAATAAAATAAATATCTCTATTCGTCTTTGTAAACCGCCTCTTGCCATAGAATAAGATACAAATAAAGATAGAATAGCAATTGATAAAATCATATATCTCGGACCAAATGCCCAACCACCCCATGGATCTCCCCAACTAAAGTAAAGAAACATATTTGCGCTGATTCCACCAATCAAAGCAGAAACTTCTGCTTTATGATGTTTGAATGCTTCATAAATTCCCACAAATGAAAAAATAATAATCGGCCAGAAAACAAAAAGACCTCGTTCAGATGAAACTAGTAAAATATATGCGCCAAATGGAAACTTTGTCTCCAAAAAATAACCAATTGCATTTTTTTGTAACTCCTCTTTTAATGCAATATTAGTAACATTGATTGTAGTAATAAAGGTAGTTGTAGTGGCTGTGGTAGTAGCAATTACAATTGAGGTGACGGTGGTAGAAGTAGCTGTAACTAAAGTAAAAGTACCCCCTTTTGGTGCCATCGCATTAGGGATTGTGGTAGTTGTGCTATAAATTGTTGTAGTTGCAGCAATATGTTCGTTGATAACCGGAGTAAATTCTAATTTTCTATAGCTGGTCAGTGTTCCAGATAGTTTCTGCCAACCACCAAAATTTATTGCATTAAAATTTAAGTGCCATGCGGTAATTATAATAAAACCAATGGATACAAGTATGAATGAAGACCTAAAACTAATTCTCCAAAAAATATTATTTTTTTGTAACTTCCATGCTTGCATAAAAAAATAAATCATCATTGGAAGTAAAAACAAAAGATTTGGATAATCTACAGTAAAAGCGGCGGCATAACTGATCCATGGAACAAAGCCCCATACCCAAGACCATTTGGTATTTTTCCCATAAGCCCAAGCTGCATAAAATCCTGCCATAAAGAAAAATACAGCAAAATGGTGTTGATATAATGTTATGGCATAACTCCAAGCCGATGAGCCAAAAGCAAAAATAAGTGGAGCAAAAATTGATGCCCACAGAGACAATTTAAAAATTTGCCGCGCAATTAAAAACATAAAAATCATTGCACCTATGCTAACTAAAGAAACTAGGGCAAAAGTAAAAACTTGCGATAAATCATATAATTTACCCAAATTATAAAAAGGCACTGCCATATATGAAACGCCTGGCGCGAAAAAACTATAATATCTATCTTGATAAAAACCAACGTCGGGATAAACAAAATCCGCCAATACCTGTGGCAAGGCATATGTTCCATAATCACCGAGAGCCATAACATGAGCAAAACGTCCACGCTCCGGAGATAACTCCATTGGTTTTGTATCCCCCTCCATTAGAGATTTAATTGTTAATGGATCTGGGTTTCCGGGAGCACCGCGCAAAGTTAATATATAGAGCGTTGCCGCGAAAAATACTAAAAAAATAATAGCCAGTAAATTTTTTATATTTAAGTTCATTTTTATATGATCTAAAAACAGATTATAGGAGATGTACGATTATAAATAATTGTAACATAATATTTTTTAGACAATCTTAATTGTCAACTCTAAGACCATCTATATGACTCATAAATGAAATTGTGGTACCAATTTCACTTCGAATTGCCAGCCTATGGATTCCACAATACAGGGATAATGCTTTATAGGCATTCAATATTTTTTTATTCATAAAGATTTTTTTAAAAGTTTTTGACTCTTGTAATGCCCAAAAATAATCAGGAAATTTCCAGGCGGTAATTGCCAAATGTGAGATTTCAAACATTGGATGTGCTAAAACAGAGGTTTGAAAATCTATTGGATATACCATTCGACCATCGTACAAAATATTAGCGGGATGGATGTCTCTATGCACAAAGCTTTGTTCACCATAAAGTAATCCGCCATTAAAAAAAATAAAATATACGGCCTTAACAATACTAAAAAAAGCGGAGGGATGCCTTAGAACTGCAATGGTTGATAGAAATATTGTCATCAACAAAATAAATCCAGCATTTCTTTCTACTAGTAATTGTTTTTGTACATCACTTAACAATGTACTGATAAATTGAAAATATTTTGCCACTTCTTCAGATAACTCAGCCATTTTTTGTCCATCTAATGCCGCTAAAGTATTCGCGCCATCCACCAACTCGATCATAACTATATAATATTCTTTCTTAGTTTCTACTTTAAGTAAATTAGGTATTCTAATATGTGGGAAAACTTTTTTTATCTCATCCCCTTTTTTTGCATAAAGTTCGTGCAATATTCTATATACAGTCGCTTCATTCTTAAGCCATTGTCGATGAATTCCATAGCTTCCTCTAAATAACTTAACTATAGCTTGCTTCCCTAAATCATCTTTATATATACCCAACTCATAAAAATTAGAGTCGCTCACTTTGCTAATTTTATTTATAAAATTATATTTATCTATTTTATTAGGCAGTATAGAGCTTAAGGCTGATTTTGTTTTTTGATACATTACCATAATATTTATTTAGGTTGATTGTAGTTAAATTTGACTTTGTCAGATTTATTAAACAATATGTCATTGAAAATTTTAATTAAGCTTTTTCCAATGGCTTCGGGAGTAAATTTTGTCATATAAATTTCATGACCATTTTTTGCAATTTTGTTCAATAGATCCAAATTATTTTTCAAATCTAAAATAGCTGCGCATAAAGAATTAGCATCTCCAAGCTTCACAAGATAAATGTTCTCTTTTTGCTTAAATACTTTAATCATAATTGGTGTCTCTGCAGTAACCACGGCTTTCCCCATAGATAAACCTTGAAAAACTTTATTAGGGACACTATTTTCTGCGCCAACACTCTTGTTCATGAAACCCAAAAATATGTCTCCTTTATCTAAATATTCTTTTGCATCTTTCTCCATAACTTCTGACAAAAAAACCATGTTCTTAAGACCAAATTCATCTGCTCGATTTTTATTTTCTAAATATGTCTGTCCATTGCCTATCATTAAAAATTCTATATCATCTTTTTCTTTTAATAATCTGGCACACTCAACAATATGCTCTACTCCATGCATTGGATTATAAAGACCATAATAGATAACTGTTAATTTATTTCTATTAGTATTTATACCTGAATATTGATAAATGTCATTGTCAGCGCCGATCGGGAGAACATTAGTTTTTTCCATTGGTATTCTAAACATTTTTTGATAAAAATTGCGACTTAAATCCGTGTCAAATAAATTAAAATCTGACAACGAAAAAATTAATTTATCAATAAGTTTTAGAGCTTTTGATTTTATGGAATATACTGGCAAGAGTCCAAACTCATCAACAAACATCGTGGAAAGCGCGTATTGTATGTCAGAAACTAGCGGTTTTCTAAATATTTTGGCTAAGATGTAAGCAAATGGTATATCTAGGTGTGGAGGATGTGCAACAAAAATAATGTCACAGCTACGAATTTTGTTCCAATTTTTTAAAATTATCGGGATGAATTTAAGCTTTCTAAAAATTCGCTTCAGCATCGCAAAAATGGACAAATGTTCATCCTTGTCTATATTTTCTTTATTTAAACCTAGATGCACTTCATCTACACAAGCTCCATTCATTTTAAGTCCTTTTAAAAGAATTTGATTTCTTGAATAATTACCATCGTACGTTCCAAAAAAACAAATCTTAAGTGTAGTATCGGCGATTATTAATGTCTTGGAAGAACTTGACATTATCCACCGCGCTTGTGCTCGCTCACCTCTTTGCGATTTAACTCTAGCAACTATTAAAATGATGGCGTAGCTTAAACAAAAAAAGGGATTCTTAAAAAAATATTTTATTGTTGATGTGAGAATAATTCTAGTAGGAATTTTATGTTCCTCGACCGACATTTTGTTTAAATGATCTTTCTCAAATTCTTTTTGTCCTTTAAAAAATCTTATACTTTGCAACATATGATCTTTTAAATTATTCGGGGAACGATACAAAATTACAGCTTCACGGATATATAGAAAATCAAAGCCAAGTTTTTTACATTTTAAATACGAATAAGC
>JAUXUB010000063.1 GCA_030680955.1 bacterium
ACTATTCTTTTTGTTGTAGATGATGATGAGAAATTAATTGGGTCATTAACGGATGGCGACATTCGCAGAGGCTTGTTGAACGGATTAGGTTTGGAAAGCGGGGTGTTAGAATTTATTCAGAAAAATCCAAAATTTTTAAAAAAGGGAAATTATACTATTCAGCAGGTAATCGATTACCGTAATAGCGGTTTTCGGATTGTACCCGTAATCGATCACGAAAATAAAATTCAAAACGTATTAAATTTCCGGTTTCATAAATCATATCTTCCTTTAGATGCAATTGTTATGGCTGGCGGACGAGGTGAGCGGCTAAAACCTTTAACTGACAATACACCCAAACCTCTACTTGTTGTTGGGAATAAACCAATCATCGAACACAATGTTGATCAGTTAATAAGTTATGGTATTGATGATTTATGGATATCTCTAAGGTATTTAGGAGAACAGATTAAAGATTATTTAAAAGACGGAGTAGCTAAAGGTGCCAATATCAGATATATCTGGGAAGATTCTCCATTGGGAACAATTGGTGCAGCAGCTAAGGCCGAAAATATGGAGCACGATGATGTATTGATCATTAATTCAGATCTTCTAACCAATTTGAATTACGAAGATTTTTATTTGGACTTTAAGGCTAAAGATGTGATGTTTTCTGTTGTCACTATTCCGTATCATGTTGAGGTGCCTTACGCTGTATTAGAAACAAACAATGAACATATTATTTCTTTCAAAGAAAAACCTACCTATACGTATTATTCCAACGGTGGAATTTATCTGATGAAAAAGAAATGTTTAAAACTGATCCCTAAAGGCGGTTTTTTTAATACAACTGATCTAATGCAATTATTAATAAGTAAAGGAGAAAAAGTATCGTCCTATCCATTAAGAGGATATTGGTTAGACATCGGTAAACACGAAGACTATATAAAAGCCCAGGAAGATATTAAACATATAAGTTTTTAAGTATGTCGATTTTAATTACAATATGTGCCAGAGGAGGATCAAAAGGGATTCCCGGTAAAAATATCAGGAGTATAGCTGGAAGATCCTTACTTGATTATTCAATTAGTATTGCAAAAGTGTTTGCCAAAAAACACGAAGGTATAGTTGCACTATCAACCGATAGTGAGCAAATTAAAGCTGCAGCTGCTAATAAGGGAATAGGCTTAATGTATACTCGCCCTATACATTTGGCAACAGATAGCGCAGGTAAAATAGATACCATAAAAGATGTATTGATTTTTGAAGAAAAAAAAATAGGGAAACCGTTTGAATACGTACTGGATCTTGACGTGACTTCACCACTTAGAACGATTGAAGATTTGGAAACAGCGTTCGAAATGTTTCTTAAGAATGACGAAGCACTTAATATGTTTTCTGTCAACAAAGCCGCCAGAAATCCCTATTTTAATATGGTGGAAAAAAAAGAAAATGGTTTTTTTACTTTGGTTAAATCTTTTGAAGGAACAGTTTTAACAAGACAAAGCGCTCCGGAAGTATACGACCTGAATGCTTCTTTCTATTTTTACAGACGCACTTTTTTTGATTCAGGCTCTAAAAGTGTTATGACGAATCGCTCTCTTATTTATTTGATGTCTCACACTTGTTTCGATCTGGACCATCCAATAGATTTTGAATTTATGGAGTACTTAATACTCAATAATAAGTTAGATTTCGAATTAATATGAACGTACTATTTATTGGTTTTGGTTCCATAGCTAAAAAACACCATGCAGCGTTATTGGATTTATACCCCGATGTGAAATGTTTCGCTCTCCGTTCACAGGCGAATGCAGCAGCTGTTCCCGATCTTGTAAATTTATATAACTGGAGTGAGTTGCCGAGTTCGATAGATTTTGCAATTGTATCTTCACCTACTTATAAACACACTGCTGACGTAAAAGAATTGATAGACCGCAGGATACCAATTTTTTTAGAGAAACCAATATCTCATAGATTGGATGGGCTTGATGAACTTAATGAACAGATTAAAAAAAATACTATCCCTACCTATATCGCTTGTAACCTACGCTTTTTGCCTGTTTTGCAGTTTTTACGAGAAGAGATTTTAAAAAGTAATAAAAGAATAAATGAAGTGGTGATTTATGCAGGTTCTTTTTTACCCGAATGGAGGCCTAACATTAATTTTCGACAAAATTACAGTGCCAATGAAAGTATGGGTGGGGGAGTGCATGTGGATTTATTTCATGAACTGGATTATGCTTGTTGGATATTTGGTAAACCGGAACAATCATTTAATATTAAGAGAAGTTCTTCCACTTTAAAAATACCTGCTGTTGATTTTGCATCCTATAGCCTTATTTATCCGAATTTTGTTACAACGGTTTTATTAAATTACTTTCGGAAACAAGCAAAAAGAACAATAGAAATTGTATTTGATAACGATGTATGGACAGTTGATTTATTAAAAAATAAATTAGTGAATGCGGAAGGTGAAATTATTTTTGAAAAAAATGATTTCACTATAAGAGATACTTATAAGGTTCAAATGCACTATTTTACAGATGCGATTAAGAAAGGGGTATCACCTGATTTAAATACCTTTGAGAATTCGTTGGAAATTTTAAAAATTTGTTTAAGAAATGATGCGACTAAAAGATAAACTTATACTAGTTACTGGTGGTAATGGTTTGCTTGGTTCAGCAATTATCCATAAAATCAAAGAAGAAGGCGGAAAGGTAATAAATGCAGATATTACCGCTCATACTAATGATGATCTCTCTGATGTACAATGTGATATTTGTAATGAGGAAAGTGTGAACGAGTTAATAACACGTATAAAAAAACGGTATGGAAAAATTGACGGATTGGTCAATAATGCCTATCCGAGAACGAAAGATTGGGGATTAAAATT
>JAUXUB010000064.1 GCA_030680955.1 bacterium
AGGCCATAAGTGTTGTGTCATAGTCTGCTCCAAAATTATGCCAATCCTCCATAACAAATAATTCCTCGATTGATTTACTTATCTGTTTTATCGATGGCAACATAGAGTTGGGGAATATATATTTTCCGATCCACGGATCGATTCCTCTAACTGACTTATTTCCACCGATAGTATGCAATAAAAACATTCCATCGTCTTTAAGCATCTCATGAACTGTTTCCATATACGTTCGATAGTTTTTGTATCCCACATGCTCAAACATTCCCAAAGATACCACATGGTCAAATTTTTCATTGATATCGCGATAATCTTGAAGCCGTGTTTCTACTAGGAAATTTTTATATAGTGTATCGGCCAGTTTTTTTTGTTCCTTCGAAACAGTAATCCCAACCGCACTTACACCATACTTTTCAGCGGCATATCCTATAAAACTGCCCCAACCAGAACCAATATCTAAAATTCTTTGTCCAGACTTAAGACTTATTTTTTTACAAACAAGATCTAGCTTTGCTTCCTGCGCTTCATCTAAATTTTGAGCTCTGCCAGCTAGTGGATTCCAATACCCGCACGTGTAAGTTAGACGCTTATCAAGCATCGCGCGATACAAGTCATTTCCGATATCATAATGTTTCTGCCCGATTTCAAAAGCCTTTGATTCTCTGCCGGGATTTAAGAGTAAATTCCATCCAATTTTAAACAGTAAACCCCAATTTTTCCTAATTTTTTTATCAAGATCAGCCACAAGAACTTTATGGAAAAACTGGTCAAGTTTTTCACAATCCCACCAGCCGTCCATATATGACTCACCGAGTCCCAATGATCCCTCTCTTAAAACACGACTATAAAAATGCTCGTTGTGTATTTGAGGATCCCACGGATTACTCCCATTTATTGTAATGTCAGTGCCGTCTAAGAGCGATTTGATAATTTGTTTTTCTTTTTTCATCTTTTACCTTAATAGAAAAATAATCAATCATTCTAACAACAACCGCCATTATCGCGCGAGATAGAATTTTTCTCAATGTAGCTTTTCGGATTTTTCTCAAACTTTTCTGGACAGCCACCGCAGCAAAAATAATATTTCTCGCCCTTGTATTCCCGAGTAAGACCTTTATTTTCTGCTATTTTTTTATCAACCGGACTTCCCATTACTGGACAGGTAGATTGAAATTTCGCGTCGTATTGTTTTTCTTGATTTTTATTTCCACAACAACTCATAATTTTTAATTTGTTAATTAATCTTTTAATTCGACCTTTAAATAATTGTTTGAATAATTTTAATCTAAATATCTTACACCTTGTCTTGGCCGTCCTTTTTAAACATATGCGCTAAAGACAAGACGACAATAAAGGATAAAACGAAAACCCAAATTGCGCCAAGGTAGATATCAAATTTTTCAACCCCGCTTTTATTGTTAGTTATTAAAACAAATAGAAAGCTAAAAAGACCGGCTAAGGTTAGGGAAGTTATAAAGAATTTTTTAGATTCATCGTTCATAATATTTTGTCTAAATTGTCTTAAATTTATATCTCCGCAAAAGCAGTGTGTTTAATGTTACCGAAATGGAACTAAAAGCCATAAATAAAGCGGCGAGTTCCGGACTGACCAAAAACTTAAACCAGGGATACAATACGCCAGCCGCCAGAGGCACACCGAGCGCATTATATATAAACGCCCAAAAAAGATTTTCTTTTATTTTTCTCATTGTTCTTTTGCTCAAATCAAACGCACTGATTATATCTCTTAAATCTTCTTTTACCAGCACTATTTGCCCAGCTTCCTTGGCGATATCGGAACCACTTCCAATAGCAATACCAACATCCGCCTGCGTTAAGGCTGGCGCGTCGTTGATACCGTCGCCCACCATGGCAACCACCTTGCCTTGTTGTTGCAGTTTTTTAACCTCTAACGCTTTATTTTCTGGCAATACCTCGGCCAATACATTTTGAATGCCAATTTGTTTTGCAATGGCCTTGGCCGTGCGCCAATTATCGCCCGTGAGCATTAGCACATCAAAGCCCATTTTTTGTAAAGCTGAAACTGCCGCCGCCGAATTTTCTTTTAAGGTATCGGCGACCGCAATTAATCCCTCGACGGTTCCATTCACGGCTACAATCATTGCTGTTTTGCCGTTTTCCTCAAGCCGTTGCATTTTTTCTTCAACGGAATCGTCCAATACAATCTTTTGAGCGCTCATTAACTGCCTATTGCCCAAATAAACTTTTCTCCCGTCCAAGACAACTTCAATGCCATAACCCGGGATTGCTTGAAAATGCGAGATCGGGCTTAAAACCAAATCCTTTTCCAGGGCGGCTTTAATCATAGCGGTACCAAGGGGATGTTCGGATCCTTTTTCAGCCGAGGCGGCTATTTGTAATATTTGATCGGCATCTAGCGAACCTACATTTAGTATATCCGTTACGGCAGGCTTTCCTTTGGTCAAGGTTCCGGTTTTATCTAAAACTACAGCATTAACTTTTGACGCGCGCTCCAGAGCGTCACCCCCTTTTATTAAAATGCCATATTGTGCGCCCTTAGCTGTACCGGCCGCGATAGCGCTTGGTGTAGCTAACCCAACGGCGCAGGGACAAGAAATAATCAACACCGTTATGCTAAGTAATACTGCAAAAACTGAAATCGGCACTGTAGATAAAGTGATGCTTGAAAGCAAAAATTGAGTCCCGGGCACGAAAAAGATGTCATAGCCGACAAAAAACCAGAACAAGAAGACAAGGAGAGCCAGAATATGAATAACCAAAATAAAATTACCAGAAACTTTATCTGCCAATTTTTGAATCCTCGGCTTTGCTAGTTGGGCATCTTCAATAAATTTAATAATTTGAGAAAGCATCGTGTCTTTTCCGATCTTTGTTGCCTCAAATTGAATGAAGCCGGTCAAATTAATAGTTGCGCCGATGACCGCGTCTTTTTCTTTTTTTTCAACCGGAATACTTTCCCCGGTAATCATTGATTCGTCAACCGCCGAATAACCGGATCGAATAACTCCATCTACGGGAAATTTCTCTCCGGGCTTGACTACAATCAAATCACCAACTTTAATTTCTTCTATGGAAATTTCTTGCTCGATGTCATTACGAATAACTCTGGCTGTTTTTACCTTTAATCCCATCAGTTTTTTAATTGCCTCCGAGGCCTTGCCTCTGGTTAAAACTTCAAGGTATCGCCCCAAAACAAGGAAGGCGATAAGGAGCGCCGCTGTTTCAAAAAATGCAACTTCACTACCGCCAAAGCCGAGATTCGGGAAAAGTGTATTGACCACACCAAGAAGATAGGCGGCGCCGGTGCCTGTCGCAACTAAAAGATTCATATCGGTGAAGCCATGTTTCAATCCGCGATATGTCCCCACAAAAAATTGTCGACCGGGCCAGAGCATAAGGGGTGTAGTCAGCAACCACAACACATAGCTATTTGCTAAAAATGCCGGCACAAAAGAGCTCAATATCCAAAATTCCCTAAATGTTCCAAGCATAATGGGGATAGCTAAAAGCCAGGAAAAAATGGTGTAATTTCTCTGCAACCTAATCTCTTTTTGATAAGAACGACTTTCTTCTTCCAAATCTCTTTCTTTCCCAAATGTAATTTTATATCCCAATGCGTCAGTGATACTTTTCCCAATAGTTTCAACATTGGTAATATTTTCGTCAAAAGAAACCGTGCCTTGTTGCAAGGCAAAGTTAGCCACAAGAGATTTTACTCCCGGTAAAGTTTTTGAAAGGTTCTCAATATTAGTGGCGCAACTGGCGCAATGCATGCCTTGTATTTTAAAATCTTCTTTTTTCATATTTGAATTTATTTGCTTGTAAATAATGCTGATGTATATTTTCTCGCGCTTTCTAAATTGCACATACCCCAAAAATGTGCGAGTTCTTCCTCGTCCCAATGAACTGCAGGTATATCTGCTCCCATTCTATTGGCACAATCAAAAATGAGGTAATTGAGGCAGAGATATAAGGCGAGAACTCTCTTGTGTAAATACTGCGCTGGATTTTCATGATAGTTTGCTACTTGGGGAATGAGCAATTTGGGAATTAAGTATGGAAAACTTTGTGACTGCGCCACGAATGCCATGTTCCAGGTTTGATATAAGTCAGCCCACTCTTTCGGTAGGGGAGGCCGCAATAAAATTGTTTTTTTATCGTCTGCCCAAATTGAAGGTCCAGCTCCAGTGTGAGGATTATATTTTTTTGAGCCAGGTTTGTTGATGGCTAAGATCCAACCTACTTTCGCATTCTCGCTATTTCCTTCTATGATATCCGCTACTGTTGCTTCCATGATGTTTACAAAAGCTGCCATATGGCCAGCCTTTCCCTGAACCAGTTGTGTTCGATGGGATTTCAAGATGATGCTCTCGACAATAGGTTTTTCTACGGATAGAAGTTTCATCTTTCTAAAGAAACTTTCATGTTTGAAAAAACTGATTTGTCTCCTTTCTTTTTTAAATAAATCCACACATTGTTGTAGAATCTTTGGATTTTCGTAGATCGCCTTTGTCAAACGGTCGAGTGCGCTTGTATACGCGACAAGATCCGGAAACAAGTGTCCGCCCTCTTTTCTTACTTTTTCAAATAAATGTTCGAATTTTTCGTTTTTTACTTTTTTAAGAAAATTGACTAAATAAGTATTTTTTTCGGCGAGCAAGGCCATTTCATCTATAAAATCCTGGCTTTTTTTCTTGGTCATATTACGCGGAAGCAATTCCGTAGAAATTTTTTGTAACTCTGGTGTCGCCCATTTTTCTTTATCATCAATTAGGTGCCATAGTTTGTAATGTTTGAGCATGTGGTCACGCATTTTTCTTTCATCAAAACCGTCCAATGTATTCTTTATTTCACTTGTTATTTTTTCGGTAAACATAATTTTAATTAAGTTGCCAAATAAAACTTCTCATAATACCACCGATACCTGAAATTTTTAATTCAATAGATTTTGGCGTGGGTGTGATTTGATTAAAGATAAGAATGCCTTCTCTGTGGTGACCTCCGACAGGTCCCTCCCATTTGAGTGATTTATATTCTTTGCCTTGATCGTCTATAAGAACGACAGCCTTCGCCATGTCCTGATCCAATTCGACTGAATGGGTATCCATAACAACATCGAATTTCCATTCTTTTGATTTTGAAGAAATATCTACTGGGGTGACTGTAACTGTAACTGATGCTTGATCATCAACTTTAGACGCCAGTTTTCGTTTCGTGTTTGTTAATTGATTTGCTTGAGTAATGACAGATGTCTTTTGTTCTACAGAGCGATTTTGATAAAAAATCAGAAATCCTACAACAACTGTGATTATAGATAAAATTATTATCGCCAGCTTTTTCATTGTTGATTTTTAAATTTATAAATTTTACTTACCATATATACAATACCAATAATATTAGAGAGGATACCGATCCAAAATAACTTAATTTGGTATTGCGCGACAAATGTGACGAGCCCAGTAACTCCAAGAATAGGTATAAGGTTCACTAAATAGTGCGCGCAACAAGAAATCATAGCCGCGGTAGAAGTTGTTCCAGACACGCCAACCACCTTACCCATACCAAGTCCCTCATGCACCAAACTTTTGATGTACTGGTATAAGGCAATCTGAATACCGAAACCCACGACCAAACTTATAATAAAATACCAAAAGTCCGAGAACTGGCTTTGAGCAAAGCTCCAGCCGGATACCAGTGTGAGTATCGCAAAATAAACTCCAAGCAGGATAGCGCTCGCGAGTGTTCCGAACAGGACTGATTTTGTGATGTTGCTGGACATAGTTATCTTGTGATATAAGCTTCCGGATCTTTTTCAAATTGTTCTTTGCAATGATCAGAACAGAATGAGTATTTAATATCTTCGTGAACAAAACCTATGCCTTCGGTAGGTCTCATTCCACACACGGGATCATTGGAAACGCGGATTGATTTCTTGCCATCTCCACCTTTCCAAAATTTTAAAATTGATTTGATGTTGATCATATAGTTTAAATATTAGCCGAAATCTTTTTCCGTTGAGGAATAAAGGCCGGAGTTTTTTTGGCATATTCGTCCCACATTATTCCAAACTCCTTTTGAGCCTCTTTTTCTTCACTTTTTGCAAGTCGCGTATACATCCATACAAGAATTGGGAACATAATAAGCGTCAGAATCGTCGGCCACTGAAGGAAAAATCCAAACATAATGAGTATAAAACCAATATATTGCGGATGACGGATGCGAGCATATGGGCCGGTAACTGCAAGAGTGTGATCCTTTTGCGCTTTGTATAGTATTTTCCAAGCATTGGCTAAAAGCGAGAACCCATAAAAGATTAGGATATAACTTGCAATGTGGAATGGTCCAAAATGTGGATCACCACCCCAGCCAAAAAAGTCTTCAAAAAGGTGTCCCGAATTGTGCGCAAAGAAATCAATACCAGGAAATTTTGTAGAGAGCCAGCCAGAGAAAAGATATATGGTGAGTGGAAAACCATACATCTCTGTAAACAAGGCGACGAGGAATGCCGAAAACGCGCCAAATGACCGCCAGTCCCGTGCGGTTTTTGGCTTTGTAAAACTAAAAGCAAAGACAATAAAGACTAAGGAATTAATAATGACGAGTGGCCAAAGGCCGTAAGAGTTTTCCATAAAAGTAAACTGTTAGTGACAACACCCACCACCTTTGTGTTTATCGTTCTCGACCTTTGTTTCTGATTGTTTTGCTGTAGAGCCATCATTTTGCACAGACTCGGTTTTCGTAGCAATTTCAGTTGAGGAGGCGTTTTTGACGGGCAAGGTAATTTTATCTTTTGTATTATTGTTGCTATGCCCCCCATGCCCCTTGAACATCATCCAAATATGAGCTACCACAAAAACACCAATTAGAATCGGCGAGAGAAGCCCGCCTGAAAACAATTTTCCCCCACTAAAAAATAGAACACCTAATAGGAGGAGGCAAGGAATCATCATCCATAGCATTCCTTTGTGTCCTCCCTCTTTATTACTATCGTTATTATGATCATGCATATATTTTGGATTAACTGGTTAAATAATTTCTCCGCGCTTCTCAAGCATCATGTGATGAATTGTTCCAATCGCAAGCCAAATGGCGATAAGAATAAGGATTCCAGCACAGAGTAAGGCGTCTACTTTTGTAATCCCAAAGACAAGATTATCGGCACCGCCGAGTACGGCACCTGCAAACGTAATTACTCCGGCAAGACCCACTATGACGCTTGCTACATGCATTAATTTTGATAGTTTCATAATATTTTTTAATTTAATTGATTCTAATAATTTTTCCATAAAAATTATTTTGCATTATTAATTATAGTTTGGATTATCTGGTCAATTTCATTTGGTCTATCGCCTAAATCCGCTTGTGGGAAAAATTGCGACAGAATAATTGGACGCATGCCGGAAATAATCGTTTGCTCATCTTTGGTATACACATTTATCTTGCAGGGGAGACAAAGGCCAATTTTAATATCCATGTTTAAAAACTCATTGGCAAACTTTGCGTTGCAAAACTCAACAATCTTAAATGGCTCTCGTTTAAAACCTTTTTCGGCTAGCGTCTTTTGTACATTATGTATATACAAAACCCGCATGCCAGCTTTGGGAATCTCTTCCTCCACACTTCGAACCGCTTCAGCAAAAGATTTTGTTGTAGCTACTGTATAGTCGAACTCCATATATTTTGTATGTTTAATTGTAATTAATTGTTCAAATCCTTTTTCTTTTCTTCAAACTCTTTTTTATCAATTTCGCCTTTTGCATATCGCTCATTGAGAATGTCAGCGGCGGATTTTGAGTGATGTGTTTTGTCCGAGTTATTTTTACCACTTATTTTTGTCACGATCCAAACAATAAAAAATATAAGGGCGGCCCAAAACAGAATCATCATTAATCCTCCGCCCAAACCCCAACCAAACATGTCTCCATAATAATTTCCCATCATATTTTTTATTTATTTGATAATGTATACACTTTTATTAATTCTCTGATGGCTTTTTCTTCTTCACCTTTGTACATCTGCTGTTTCACATGAGTTCGCAGATGATTTTCCAAGAGGAAAGCATCAAGGCTTTTGAGTGACCTTTGAATTGAGAGTGATTGTCCCAAAAGATCGGGACAATAAACTTCTTTCTCAATAGCCCTAATAAGACCATCTAGTTGACCGCGAATAATTTTTGCCCGATGAAGGGCTCGATTTTTTAGTTTTTGATTTACCATAGGTTTATGAAGATATATGACCACGACCTTTTTATAAATATCCTATACCCCCATACCCTATTTGTCAACTTAAGTCCTGTGAATAACTTTAGCCAAACATTAAGTTTAAATTTTTGAGCATATCACTATCGGCGAATAAAATCTTTTATTTTTTGTTCGTCAAACTGATTCAAAATTTCCAGCCCACCTTCTTTAGTTAGAATAATCTTACCGTCATAATTGTTTGGCGCTAGATACACATTGTCTGGGTACTCTTTTGCTAAGGCTATGAGTTTTTCTACAAGGTTTGGTTCGCAAATGTATTTCTCACAATTATATTGAATTATTATGCTCGGTTCTCCTTTGCCATCTGCATGCTCAAGCATGTGGCGTTGGATTGCATCGGAAATTGGTGTATCAGCAATGTGGGCATTCGGAGATTCTTCAATATGTCCCTGCATCGAGGTTGGCGGTAGTTTTGGACGAGTTGAAATAAACCACCACAAACCGCCGATAATTCCAATGCTAATGAAGGTATAAAGAAGATATAGACCAATATTCTTTGGCGCTCCATTCCTCATATCTTTTCTTTGTTCCTGTGTTTTAAACCCCTTCTTTTGTTTTCTTTTCAACTCGTAGAGCTCCTTGCCGTTTGATTCTTGTTCCATAAGTTTTTGTTTTTTATTAATTTTATCACAAGCTATTTCGTGTTTATTTTGTAGCCATTTTTCTCCCAATTTATCATACCGCCTATTAGATTATACACATTTGTATACCCGAGGGAGGAGAGTTCTTTTGCCGCTACCTCGCTCATCCGGCCACTTCGGCAGTAGAGCACAATCTTGGCGTTCTTGTCTTTGGGTAGTTTATCAAGATTATCCGCAATCTTGTCATATGGAATAAAAGCGTCGGTATTTTTAATTTCACCTTCAAAAGGGGTATGAACATTAACAAAGAAGAAATCTTTTTGTTTCAACATAGTAGCCAATTGCGCGCTGGTAAGTGTAGTAAAATTCGAGGTTTCTTGTGTTGATGTTTGCGTTTTATTGGATTGGATTTGTAGTTGAACAGTCTCCTGTGAAGTTTTTCTAAATAGAAAAAATCCGCCGAAAATTATTACAAAAGCAAATGTGATAATAATTGATTTATTGTTCACCGTGTTTAGTCAACTAATTTTGCAGATTATAGAATCTTGAATCAGTTTTGCTGTTATAAAGATGGTAATTGTAAGTAAAATTATCTCTAATGGGGTTCATAGTTTTGATTTATTATTCTAATTCTCCGATTTTTCCGAAAAGCATATCATTCGCTATTGCCATATTTGGATCATCAAATACGTATCTGATAATACCATTTTTATCTATTATGACATATGTATGTCCAGGTAGAGAGCCACGATGCATAGATGAGTTAGTTGCTAGCAATCCAAGTTGTCTAGAAGCGTTGGCATTTGTGTCAAATAAAGTGCTCGCTTTTGCAAGCTGTGGCATTTGTGATATTGCCGTTTGCCAATCTTTTGCGGAATCGACTACGACTGATATCGCTTGAATTTGTGCGGAATTGAATCTCTCATCACTTCCGAATGAAGCGATTTGATTCCAGCATGCCGGATAACACATAAGACCTTCGTTAAAAAACAATACCGTGTTTTTTCCTTTAAAACTTTCAATTGTATATACTTTCCCTTCTTTATCTGCTAATTGAACATCTGGCAAAGATTTACCAATTAATGAATTTAGCTGGTTATTATCGGCTGATACGCTTGGCTCGCCATGCATACTATCCATGTTATTCGCGTTCCCGGAATTTACTGGCGCAGGTCCGGGTGAATTTTGTGGCGCAGTTTTTATCAAGAAGAAACCCAAAATTAATGCTACGACAAAGATAGAAGCAATTGTAATTGCCGGTGATTTTTTATTGTTCATCCCGTTAGAAGTTTTCATAATTATTTTTTTTGAATTAATGTTAATAATGGTATCTATTTTTCTTACCCGCTAGTGTTTGCCAAACTTCTAACGGGATTCATATTTTTTATTTTTATATTGATTAATAAATACATACGATACATATGAGATTATTCCAATAAATAGAATTGCCCAAACATACTCTGGTATCAGAGTTACAAATCCATTAATGGAATTTAAGAATTTAGCATTCCATAAATTCATTGCAAGTTGGTAGCTTGAATGAGTAAACAAATTATTACTAAAAGCCAAATAAGTTATATAGCCGCCCATTAAAAGAAAAATTAATCCGGAGATTAGCTCTGAAACACTAATTTGCCAACTTAAACCGCCAATTCGGATCGTTACAGTTTTTTTTGCATTAGTGAACCGTTCGGTTAGATTTGCTTTGTCTAGGAATGCGGCAATAATAAATAGTGGTAATGTCATGCCTATAACATATGCCAGAGTATATAGCGCACCCCAGACGATTGTGCCGCTCGCAATAGATAGCGTTAGTACTCCAGCCAAAACCGGAGCACAACAAGTTGTAGCAATAGCTGAGAAAATGCCAAGGACGTAAATTGAAGAAACGTGTTTTCTCATTCTGTTGCGGATTGATGTTGGAGTAGTTAACTTTTTACCAAAAAGCATTGCTAAGCCTAATACAATCAAGAATATTCCACCAACGGAAAAAATTTCATTGTGGTATTTGCTGAATAGTTGAGCTAGGAAAGAAGCCCCCAATCCAATCGGCAGAAAAACTGTTAAAACGCCCAAGAAAAAGACAAATGTCATAAAGAAGATTTTATATTTCTCCTTAAATACATTACCCAGATAAGAGGGGAGCAAGACAGTGATGCAACATGGCGCAAAGAGCGCGGCAACACCGGCTACAAATGCTGCTATTAGTGATGTTCCTACAAGTATTTCCATATATTTTTTTATTTACCCTGAGATTGTCGAATAGGTATCTATAAATTAATAAAAGTTAGTAAATCAACAAAAATACCCTTCAATAAAGGATATTTATACAGCACGAAAAAAGCTTGCGCTTAATGCGTGCTGTTATTGTGGAGCGGGGCTAAGCTCCAGTAAAGAAAGCCAAGAGATTATTTTTTGTTGACTACAGAGAAAATCAAGCGTCTGATCTAGTAAACGCTGTGGCAATAATTCTTGTTTTGAGATCGATAAAATTTTATAGAATAGAAATATCGAAACCGAGATGAGTAGCAGAGATGCGAGCAGTAAAAACCAATTAGAGCTTGATGGTATCGCATTTCCAATAAGAGTTTGCAGGGAAGATGTGTGATGTGTTGCAAAGTTGGCAATATTTGTCTGACAGGCCGCTCTGTCAACTACAGAAGCGATACAGCTACCAGGATGATTTGATCCCATATCAAAAAGCGCAAAGCTGAAAACAGATATTCCAACAAAACTTATTACTAGCAATAACGCGGCAGAATGTTTCATGATTTATATTATGAATGTAATTGAAAATAAAATTTCTGTTTTACCACTTGTGTGATTAATGTTGACTTTCTTTACCCCATCTATTTTTTTTGAATTTGTGCTCGATTAAAACTTCACAGCTTGCGCAATGCATCTCATTAATTTTTAGTTTGATTTTTTTATTGGTGGATTATTCATTGGTTGATGCTTGTCTTTAATTTTGCTACAAGTAAATTTATATGCCACATCCACCTTGTTGTTTGGGCGCAGGCGCAACTGGCGCTCCAGCGTCTACGCCGCATCCGCTCCCACTTCCACTACTCTGGCTTTGTGGCGCGGTAACTTGTGAGGCAATAGTCGCATTCCCCCTAGAGCTGGAATAATTTGCTCCTAGCATTTCTTGGGGATTTACATCTTTCCAGTCTGTGCCTTTGTTTTGCATGTAAGTTGCTATTGTTAGATAGTTATTTGGAAACCAGTAAGAATTTACCGAGAGCGCAGTTTTCCACATGTCTCGTTCACTCACATTCTGCGAAGCCATAAGTTCTAAAAGACCAAGCATTGCCATTCCATGATTGCAGTCTGGGAAGTGCGTTGAATTACCACAGCATGGCCTAAATATTCCACGCGACACTTTATCAACAAGAGCTTGCTGTTCTGGAGTTAAAGTAAAGAAAACATGTTTGCTGTAATGATCCATCGGATTGCCTTTGGCAATAGTCCAACCGCCAGTCGAAGCGAAGTTTTTGGCACCACCATATTCCGGGTTCGACATTTCTCCTGTTTCTAGAATAGTATTTTTATTGCCAAGACCAAGGGCCCACAATAAATTAAGCAAATATCCCGCATTAGAACTAGTAATTTTTAAATTACCATTTTTATCTCCCAGAAGTAGAGCCTTATATTCATCTGTAAATGTTCCTCTTTGCTCATATACTGCCTTTAATTTTTCTGCATCTATCACACCTGTACTAACTAATTTTGCGCCAAGATCGCCCCACACTACAGGCAATATTACTCCATCACTTGGTAGAACTTTTTCTTCAAGTTCCGAGATTTGTGCGCTATTTTGGTTTTGCTGGATATTTGGATTTTGTTTGGTGGTTGATTGCTCTGTTGTATTGATTAGTGCTCCAGCGATTATTAAAGCGGAGATTATAATACTTCCAGAATATAAATAATCTTTTCTGAAAGCTAAATTTGAATCCGTATTTTTACTTGTAATTTCAATTGGTATTTGATTTTCATTTTCTAGCTGGTTAGAGATTTTAATATTATCACTATCTTTTGTATTATGCATTTTTTATTCGTCACAGCAGTCGGCAAGTTTGGCAACTAAGTCCTCAAGATTTGAACTTTTATTTGCTGAGTCTTTTACCGATTGGCTGGTGATTAATTTTAATTTTAGTGCCCAAAATATTGAATATATTTTATAGGCTTTTTCAAACATTAATTTTGCCTCGACTTTTTTGTTTTCTGATTGCAATTTATTACCTACTTCAATCAGGCGCATTGTTGTAGATAGAAGATGCTTTGATATGCACCACGTTTCTCCTTCGTGATTTGGCATTAATTCTTTTAGCAATTCTTTGCGGATGTTGCGAATTTCTATTGTCGTGTCAAAATATTCATCATGCTTTGTTTTTACTCCTGTAAAAAAGAAGTGTTCTTCTAGACTGATTAAATTCATAACTGCCAAACTTAAATCTTCGGCAGTAGATAGGTCTACCCCAGATTTATTTTTTAATGATTCTATTTTTGCTAAAAACTCGTCTAACGTTGGCGGTATATTTTTCACCCCGTGCGAAGTTTTCATAAATGTTTTATTAGATTAATTTTAATAGTAGAGATTGTCATTATTTTATGCCCCGTCAGTGTTTATAAAAACTTCTAACGGGGTAAATAATTTTAGATAAAGAAAATTAATATGCCGATACTTATCATGGCAAGGCCTGCCCATAATTTTAGGCTCTTAAGATTAGTCTGTTTCCATTTCTGTACTTTATCAACTATCACTTTATCTGCGGCAACAAATAGAACAGCAGCAAGTGGCAGAATAAGTATTGAGTTATAAAGTAATAAATACCAGAAGCCTGAATAATATGTCATCTGGTCTCGAAGTAATCCAATTACCATAAGGTAGGGACCGCCCATACATGGGAATTGGCAGATACCAACCAAAGCACCCAAACCAAAAGCGGCTGGGAACGATGTTTTTTCTATAAGTTTACCCATTGCTGTGTGCGAGACAGAGGGAATTTTTAATCTGATAGGGAATTTTGGGAAAAACTCATTCAATATATTCAGCACCCCGAACACAATTAAAAGAGTTGCACCAAGTTTGCCCATGAAATGTGGAGTGTTGAAAAGGTGTAAAACTTTTAGAATTCCGAGTCCGATTAAAAGGTAAGCGGTAAAAATTCCAGCAATGTACGTGCCACCTATTTGTAAAATTTTCTTTCTTGCCATTTGCATTCCAAAAAGGAAAGCGATTGTGATTAACAAAATAGAAAATGAACACGGATGTACACTGTCAAGAATTGCGGACATTAATACGAGTGGCAAAAGCCATGCGCCTTTGTTGCTTAAGCTCCAGATGAACGTGGCGGTCCAGGGACTATACTTTAAGAATATTATTCCTAGGATAGCAGTGGCTACAATAATAAATATTGTTGTTATTCTTCTCATTTTGTTTTTATTATGGGGTTACTACGGCCTTTATCTCAAGTTGGAAAGTATCTCCAGATTGATCAGCGAGATAAATAAACCTGTCAATAAATCCAATTCCAGCTGGTCCGTGAGCATTGGGATCATATACGACCTTTATATTGCGTGACTCACCGGCCTTAATAATTTCATTTGCTGGCGGCACATATCCATGACCTTCCATACCAAACGGGCCCTTGTTTCCGTTTACACCCTCTATGTATACTTTAGTACACATGCAGGAGGTGGAGACATTCTTTATAAAAATATCTTTTTCCGATGGATTAGTAACTTTAAATACATGATCTGTCAGCCCATTTTGCATTGAGATTGTTCCAAAATCATATAGAATCTCTGACGCTGAAAGAGCGGTGGCACTTCCAAGATTTTTTGGAATTTCTACTGGCACACTGTTTCGTCCCCAAAAGATAAGTCCAATGATTCCAAGAACAATAGTAATACTCGCAATGATTTTTTTATTCATTTTGTTAGAATTTTGTTTAGTCATAGTGGATGATTTTCGTAATCTTCATTAGAAAGTATGCAGAATTTTTAACGACGATTATTTTAATTTTAATTGTAAATTAAAAAATCCCCTCGGTTCGCCATAGCGTATTACGCGTAGGCGACTCGTTGTAGGGATTAGTGGACGCAAAACACAAAATTCACAAATCGTAGTTTTGTGTAGGCGTCCTATGAAAAAGATGGACTATTTTCGTGAAGTGAGAGCCAATGAATGAGGTTTAATTGGAATAGAGATTCGCGTGGCTTTAAGAATGGGCGATTGTTTTGACTGGAAGTGGATATTGCAAGGATTGATCCAATATTTTTAAAAACCCAAAATCCAGATATTAAAGTTAGAGCAAAAAGAAAAAGTAGCATGCGTGAAAGATTGTCGCTAAGAGTTGCTGTGGAAAAACTTCTAAAAGAATCAAAGTGATATGTTAAAACTTGTGATAGATTATTTTCTAGAGGACACGATTCACCTCTTGCGGTTGCCGCAATGCAAGCATTGTGTGTCCCTTCCATACTATGAGCCATAGCAAATACACCAAAGATAGCTATGCTAAAAAAACTTATTATAATTATACTAGTAAGTGCCAATTTCATATTACTTATAGTATACACAAATTTATTAAAAATGTCTATATTATTTTATAGTCAGATCTTTTAAAAAAACTGACCAGATTCTATCATCGTCATTAGTTTGTCCAACCAATTTGAATCCCATTTTTTGAACAAAATTAGCTGACCTTCTGTTCGCTATGGGTTTCTTCAATGTTTCAACAATAAAATATTCATAATCTCGATTTATTGCTTCTTGTAATGTAGAGTCCAAAAGTTCCTTGCCCACTCCGGAAGTAGAGATATCTTTATCTACCGCAATATGCCTTCCATACAAAACTTTTCTTTCTTTGAGTTTTTCTTTATATTCTTCTGTAGTGTTAAAATTAGACAACCAGCCTGGATGTGTTTTTGTCCACTCTGTCAAATCGTAGGAAATTATATAACCTATAACTTTACCTTCTTCTTTTGCGACTTTAATAACATGGTTCTCGCCATCTTTCAGCGCTCTTTCCAATTCTTCGGCGAATATAGGATAAACTAAAAAACCACTATCTTCGGCTTTTTGTTCTTCTTTTTTTGGAATAATAATTTTTTGAGCCTGAATAGTTAAAATATTTTCTATGTCTTCGATGGTAGCATTTTGTACGATTTGCCCCGAAGATATTTCGGTGCTATTTTTGGAAAATTCACCGCTCATAAGTATTTTAAGAATTTATTTTTTTTATCAACCAAAATATTTTTTGGTTTAATAGGGGAGTCGCTTAGTTCAAAACCCATAATTATAATTTCCTCACCCTTTTTAATAAGATGAGCGGCGGCACCATTCATGCAAATAATTCCAGAATTTCGCGCGCCTGCAATTACATAAGTTTCTAAGCGTGCTCCAGTGGAGTTGCTTACTACTAATACTTTTTCGTTTGGCCATAAGTCAACTCTTTCAATTAAATCTTCATCAATGGTAATACTGCCGATGTAATTTAAGTCCGCCTCGGTAACAATAGCTTTATGAATTTTTGACCGCAAAACAAAACGCATAATATTTTATTTTAATACTTATAATTTAACATATTTAACGAATATAATAAAGATATTTTAGTGTTTTTTAGTGTTCGTGTGTTACTTAGTACTTCCCGATTGTATGGATTCCTTTTAGTTAGGGAATATCAAGCAATTTGGGTCTTTTTATGATAGCTTGACAAATTGCTCAAATAATGTTATACTTAACAGCAGTTTAAGGTCAGAAGAAGTTAAACGCACCATCCAACATTTAGGAGGGGTTATGAGTAAAATGCTTGCGATTTTGGCAATTCTGGTGCTTTCTGCGACTACTGTTTCAGCTCAGTCAGTAGTCAGGGATTCGAGCGAGCACCGCAAATTTGTCGTGGGGTCGTTCTATTCCTGGAACGAGACCAATGGCACAAGTGTCGGCCACAACTTGTCGTGGTGGTGGGACGATGGTGTGCGGGATGAGATTGTCGGCAAAACGTCAAAGATCCACTCAGACATCAAGACACTCCAGTTCTGCTATAGCAAGTCCGTCTGCTATAACTGGGGCGGTTGCGAACCGTACATCTCGCAATGCGAAAACGTCACGAGCTCTGGAAGTTTCAACACGAAACGCCAGCACACCTTTATTGGCGGCGGATACCGACTGGAGTGCGACAATGAGTCGCTAATCAGTACGGGTACTGCGTTCAACAAAAACAAGTACTCGAACGGCTTCTCCAGCGTTCAAAAAGTACTGAGTACCAGTATTTCGTCCAAGCGGTTGGGATGCGTTCTTTACCTTCCAGACGGTAGTGGTTTGGCAGGAGATGGATGGTTGTCATTTGGTAATGTGACGAGTAAGTCACACGATCCAAATTTCAATCCAAATCAACAGCTGCCATACCCGTACCCAATGGGTGGTGGTAAAGGCTAACTAGCCTACCAAATATGTACCCCGCTCTCTAGCGTGTAAGCGCAAGGGAGCGGGGATTTTTTTAATTTAAATCTTTTGAGAGTTGATTTATTATTTAAACATTGATATTAATAATATTAGCTTTTAAATATTGTTGTTAGAAAGGTGAGACAAAATGGTAATTCCAAAATTCAAACTTTATCTCGCTGGTCCCTTAGGGTTTTCAGAAGCTGGAAGATTATTTCACAACAGTGTTCTTATTCCCATGCTTCAAGGATGTGGATTTGAAGTGTTGGATCCCTGGACGCTTACATCTCAAAAATTAATCGATTCCGCTTTGCAGCTTCCATATGGACAAAAAAAGAAAGAAAAATGGCAGAAAGTTAATTGTATTATTGGTAAAAATAATGCCGATGCCATTAAAGAATCAGATATTTTAGTAGCTGTCTTAGATGGAGTCGATGTTGATAGTGGAACAGCAAGTGAAATTGGTTATGGGTCGGCTTTAGGTAAATATATCATAGGCTATCGAGGTGACTTCAGGTTAAGCGCAGATAACGAAGGAAGCATGGTAAATCTTCAAGTAGAATATTTCATTCATAAAAACAATGGATTTATTGTGACAAATTTAACTGATCTAAATAATGCGTTGACATTATTTAGAGTTCAATATTATTCAACTCTAAAATCCTAAATTATAAAGAGCGATTCTATCGCTCTATTTTATATTTTTTATGTATGTAATACCATCCCCAATTAACCACTACTCTTTTAACCTCGTCCTTGCGAGGAGGAACGACGAAGCAATCCAGATTTATCCCGTTATTACATGGATTGCCACGGGCTTCGCCCTCGCAATGACAAAAATCTTATAGGAAGTGGTTAATTGAGGATGGAAGAATATCAAATTAAATTTTTAAAATTTGATAAATAAATATTATACAGAAGGCATGTTGAGTATTTATTTAATAAGATATGGTATGATTTGTCTACAAGATAATTTATGATCTATACTCCAGTAATTTTTTAAAGCTCTAATGAAACACTCCTCCCACCATCTCTCTTTCAATAAAATAGCTTCTTCTGTTGTTTTTGTATTTGTTGCACTAGGCATCAGCTTCTATTTTCTAGGTAATCAAAATAGTCTTCTTACTCAAGTTTCAGGCACAGGAACTATAACCACAGTCACAACAAAACCAGCCCTTCTTAACTTTGAATCTTCATTACCAATAGCTCCAGCACCAGCTTTTGCTAGGTCTTGTGCCAATGCAACTACTTTTGCGCGAACCACCCTTAGTCCCAAAGCAGGCAACTATTCATTCAAATTCTCTGGCACAGATGACTGCGGTACAGCCAATTCTTTTGTCTACTACAAAATAGCAGATGCCAATCTCCCTATTACAGAAAATACAGTTCTTGAATACAAGATAGCTCCTCAAAATACATTTGGACAAAATGTTGGAGTGGATCTTCTTTTAGACAATGGCCAATATCTTCGCGATCAAGAAATTTATTCAGATGATACCGTTCTTGCTCATCCAGCATATCAAAGCAAACACTCGAGTTTTGTATCTTGTTGCCCACTTCCAACTCTTGCTACCATTAAAGTAAATCTCGGTAAACTTCGAGGTCGAACCATTAAACAAATTATTATAGGATATGATGACGCCAGTAATACACAGCAAGGACCATTCGACGCACGCATCGATGATATTAAGATCTATGATGTGGCATCATTTCGAAAGTTTCCACTGGGACAAAAAGTAGCTCTTAGCAGAGATAGGTATTTAAGTAAGAATTTACATACCACAGAGCTTGTGACGCCTAAGCAAATAGTAGGAGCTACAGGAGTGATTATTGATGGACCAATTGGTCAGAGTCCATATGTTCGATGGAAAGTAGATTTTGATAACACTACCACTGACGGATGGGCTTATGAGAGCGATCTTCAGGGACCGTTTACTGAGAGTCAGGTGAGCGCTGTTGCATCCGCTTCAACTAACTCATGTAATAATAATATTAAAGGAGACATGGATTGTAGTGGTCCAATAAAAGAAGCTGTAACTGTAACTGATGGCGTTGTTGTCTTAAGGTGCGCAGCCGGGCTTTCCCCGTGTAACACAACGTTAATTGATTCAGATATTATAAAACAAGGAGATATGGATTGCGATGGGAAAATTACTGTTACAGACGGAGTGAATGTTTTAAGGAAAGCGGCGGGGCTTAGTGTGCCGGGGTGTTATCAGCCAATTTTAGAAATCGGGCGTTTGGAGACTGGGAAGGTGCTTTCAAGTATTATATGGAAGACA
>JAUXUB010000069.1 GCA_030680955.1 bacterium
ATTGCCACGCTTCGCTCGCAATGACGGAAGGGATTGCCTTATTTCGCTTACAAAGACAAGGAAAAACATCACCTTGCTTCGCTTACAATGACGGAGCGATCTAAGAGTCAAGAAGTTTGACTAATTGTTCTATTCCTTAATTCTACTATTTACTATTTCTACAACAAACAAATACATGCAAGTTATTGCAACGATTGCAAAAAGCCCAGAAATCGGTAGTGGGCTAAATTTAAAGATTTCTCCCAACTTGGACATGCCGACAACCCAAGCAGTTAACACTGCAAGACAGGTACTAAGCACAAGAGGCAAAGAAGGCCTACTCCCCCGCAAAAGATTTTTTCTTGAACGAATAACATAAACAACGAAAGTCTGTGTTGCAATAGATTCTAAAAACCAACCAGTTTGAAATTGGCTTGCCGTAAAATTAAAACTAAAATACAAAACGGCAAAAGTTAGAATATCAAAAAACGAACTAATTGGTCCAAAGATAAACATAAATTTCTTAATAAATTTAAGATTAAACTTGCGCGGTTTTAAAATCTCGTCAGAATCAACATTGTCCAGTGGAATCGCAAATTGCGAAGCGTCGTACAATAGATTGTTGAATAACACCTGGGCTGGAAGCATTGGGAAAAATGGAAGGAACGCAGATGCAGCGGCCATAGAAAACATATTTCCAAAATTAGAACTAAGACCCATTTTTAGATACTTTAGCGTATTTACAAATGTTCGCCGTCCTTCAGAAATTCCGTTTATAAGATCGTGCAAGCTCTTATTTATCAAAATAAAATCCGCTGCTTCTTTTGCAACGTCTACTGCGTTATTTACAGAAATGCCAACATCTGCCGCTTTAAGAGAAGGGGCGTCATTAATTCCATCTCCTAAGTATCCAACCCCGTGTCCTGCTAATTGAAGCGCTTTTATAATTTGAGTCTTTTGGTTTGGATCAACTCTCGCAAAAATAGTATTTTTCTCTACCACATCATGGAATGCTTCGCTTGAGGATAATTTTGATAATTCTTTTCCAGTAATAATACCCTTAATTGGCAAACCAATTTCATCAGCAATTTTCTTGGATACAATTTCATTGTCTCCGGTTAAAATTTTTATTTCTACGCCACGTTCTGTAATTAATTTAATCGTGTGAGCCACTGTATTTTTGGGTGGATCGTAAAAGGCTACAAAACCACGAAATATCATATTATGCTCTTCTTTTTTCGTGTATGATTCTTGATTGTGTAAAATTGCTTTAGTTGCTATTGCAAGCACTCGAAATCCTTCTGCGCTAAGCCTTTCGTATTCTTTTTGGGCGAGCAATATTTTTTCTTTGCCAAATTTATGTTGCCTATCACCATAGCTTTTACAGATCTGGAATATACCTTCCGGCGCACCTTTAGTTATCATAATATGATTGCCCTGGTTTTCTAATACAATTGAGTCTCGTCGTCTTTCAAAGTCAAAAGGAATCTCTTCGGTCTTTGTATATCCATCTGTTTTAATATTTTTAAAGTCATTTATTGCCGCATCAAGTGGGTTTTTTAATGCAGAACGATTTATGCTATTTAAATGTGCATACCATAATACTCCTTCGGACTGCTTCCCCGTCATATCAACATATTTAACCAAAGTAATTTTGTCTTCCGTTAATGTGCCCGTTTTGTCAGTACAAAGGATGTCCATACTCCCACAATTTTGAATCGCCGAAAGTTTTTTTACAATAACACCGTGCTTGGACATTGCAAGTGAACCCTTGGTTAAACTTATAGTAATTATCATTGGCAAAAGTTCTGGAGTGAGGCCGACAGCAAGCGCCGCCGCAAAAAGAAATGAATCTAATACTCCATGTTTACCAAATGAATTTACAAAGAAAACAAAGATGACGAGCACAAACATAGTGCGCATTACAAGATAACTAAAATCACGAATCCCAATATCAAATTCTGATAATTCATTCTCCTCTTTAAGCTTTTCTACAATAGCTCCAAATTTAGTCCCTCGCCCTGTAACCTCAACTTCCAAATATGCATTGCCAGTTACGACGCTTGAACCCATAAAAATATGTTCACCATTTCTTCTCCCTACCGGAAATGATTCACCGCTAATTGAAGATTCATTAACAAAAAAATCATCGGATGATGCAACTCTACCATCTGCTGAAATAATATCTCCCGGTAATAATTTAACAACGTCTCCCGGCACAACTTGCGAAACAGGTATCTCTATAACTTCTCCGTCACGGACAACTGCGGTTGTAACTTTAACTTTGCTCTGCAGGGTTTCCGCTGCACGTCTTGCTCTGTATGAATTAACAAAATCGAGTGTACCGCTTATCAGTACTATAAAAATAATAATTCCCGCACTAATACTATCTCCAGAAAAACCAGAGACAATCGCGGCGCCAAGCAATACATAAATTAACGGGTTTCTAAATCTTCCTAAAAATTCTAAGATAATTGAATTGTTCCCATTTTTTCCAAAATCATTTGGACCATGAATTAAAAATCTCCCCTGGGCTTCTTTTCTACTTAGGCCTGTTGGTAATTTTTTTAAGTTATTATTTGGAACTACTTCTGCTATTTTTCCTTTGCTTTTTATTAGCATAGAATTTTTTGGTGCTTATATTTTATTATATGTTATTTATAAGAAGACAGATAGATACTGATATGCCATAAATATAGCTTCTTGATAAATCGCATTAAAACTTATAGACTAGGCGTGTTTAATCCATTTTATGTCACTACACAAGCTATTTTTCGTTTCTTGTTTACTCTTTATTGTCGGCATCTTTATTGTCAGTTTAAATTTATCTTTTTGGTTTGTGATACTTACTACAATTATTACTTTTGCGATACTTTTTTATAATTTTAAATTTCAACCAATAATTCTTATATCACTATTTGTAATAATAGGTGGTTTTTATTATCTAATAGATGATTATAAGTATTTTACTAACCTAAGTTCCATTCAAAACACTGGCGAATTTATTGGAATAATAGTTAACGACCCAAGCCGCAATGAAAATTACCAAACTTTTTATTTAAAGATTAACGGGAATTCTAAAAATCCAAACGTAAAAATCTTAGTAAAGACTAAACTCTCTCCTCTATATTTTTATGGTGATGAAATAAATATTTCTGGTAAAATAGAAAAGCCACCAGATGATTATTACGGTAAATATTTAGCTAAAGAAAAAATCCATGGTATTGTAAGCTTTCCAGAAATTAATTTAATCTCGGGAGGCAACGGTTGGGGTATTTTGGCCGAACTTTTCAAAATAAAAAATAATATTAGCAGTTCTTTTAAAAAATTACTTAGCCCGGAGGATGCAGCATTTTTATCTGGTATAACGCTAGGAATTACATCTGATTTTTCTAAAGAATCCCTACAAGCTTTTTCGCTAAGCGGCACACGACACCTTATAGCTATTTCGGGTATGAATATGACGATCATTACGACGCTACTTTTAACACTCTGCGCTTACCTAATGCCAAAAAAATATGCCTTTATTTTAACTTCTGTAGTTATTGTGGCTTTTACCGCAATGATAGGTTTTAATCTTTCTGCAATTAGAGCCGCCATAATGGGTGCTATTGCAGGTTCATCAAAAATTTTAGTCGGGCGACCAAGCGCTACCTATAACGCCATTGCGCTCGCCGCAATTGTAATGATACTAGTAAACCCAAAAGTTTTAGTTTACGACATGGGATTCATTCTCTCTTTTCTAGCGGTAATTGCTATTATTTGTCTCACTCCATTAATATTTTTTATTTTAAATATAAAGCCGGATGGTGGCTTATTAAATTGGAAAGAAATGCTAGCGATGACAACTGCCGCTCAAATTGCAACAGCGCCAATTTTGATTTCACAATTCCATAATTTTTCTCTTATCTCGCTACTGGCCAATTTGTTAGTACTGCCAGTAATACCAATACTTACTTGGCTCGGCTTTTTAATGGGAGCGTTATCATTTATTTCTTTAACTTTAGAATATTTCATTGCGCTTATTATTTCACCAATAATAAAATATGTCTTATTTGCAATTAATATGTCCGCCAAACTTAGTATCTTGTACGACCCTATATTAAATTGGCCAGCTATAATAATTTATTACGCAATATTTATTTACATAATCTACGACTTTCACACAAATAAAAAATATATCAAAAAATCTAAATAAGATTAATATTCTGGCCGCGAATTCAAATATTTACTATTTTGTGTGGTTTTTCTTCTGTCTTTGCGAGGGTCATCCCGAAGCAATCTAGATACTAGCTATTGGATTGCCACGCTTCGCTCGCAATGACGGGAAGAATTACTATGTTGCATGGTGCAGTTCAAACTTGAATATTCGGGCTTCGCAAGCCCGAATATTAAAAAGGATAATGATTTGATAAAACTTTAAATAAAGAATAGGATATCTCATATAAATGCGACAAAATTTAACTAAAATAATCGTGGGTTGTGGCGTTATATTAATCCTATTTCTTTTGGCTTTTTTTAAATTAGACACAAAAACTTTCGTCTTCCTAGGCAATCTAATAAATGGTTCTTATAAGGAACAACTTGCAAAAATAAGTGGATTAAATTCTTCGCAATCTGGTGAAGAAATTACACGAGCAACAACTACTGCCCCAATTAAAAAATGCGCATACGAAACAAAACTATCACCCACGTATAAAGGTGCAATTTTCTATGAAATAGCTTGGATGGGTGACAATAAAGGCACCACGAATGAGTGGATTACTTTAAAAATAATGTCTTCTGCTGAAACCAATATCTCTAATTGGCAAATTATAAATCAAAATGGACGCCTAAAAATAATTTTGCCGAAAGGTAAAATCTTAAATAGCTCAAAGCCAACATTTACAATAGCGCGTCACTCAAAAATTGATGGGATCATTGCAGACTTAATGTTCGCTGGCTCTATTAAAAATTCTAGCGAAGCACTTCGCTTATTTGATAGTGATTGCATTCTTATAGATGAAGTTACTGCAAAACCAAATTGGCCAGCAGGCAACAACACAACTAAAAAACCGGTGGTTCGGCTTCCTAATCTAAAATGGCAAACAAAGGGTGGTTCGGCTTCCTTCGGCAAGACTAAGGACAAACCGCTCACCACAATCGCACCGAAGGCAACACCACAAGTGTCACCGTTTGTAGTTACACCGCCAAAATGCGCAAATATCAACACCGCTACAGATATTGAGTTACAAAAAATTATTCACATAGGCCCAAAGTTGTCCCTCCAAATAATTCAGCTAAGATCTGATAAACAATTCTCATCCATTGATGATTTAATTAAAATAAAAGGAATCGGCTCTTCAACTCTCGCTGATATTAGAAAGCAAGGAATAGCCTGCATAATTTAACGTATCCAGGTTACGTTAGATAATGCTCACCGCAAGTCGCAGAGTGCAAGCTTTTGTTTCGCGCAAATCTTGACATTGCGCATTATAAAATTTTGTGATAATGTTACTATAATAACAAATTATTATTTATGACTATCCAAACTAAAGATAAAAAAATGGCGTCCATAAAATTACCGCTATCTGGACTAAGGCCTCTATACCGAACCAGCCATGGGAAAAAGGTGGTGTTAGAGGTTGATGTTAGCGCGCTTCGAGCCATAAATGAATCAAACACCATTGACGAAATGGTTGGAGAAGCGCGACTTGAATACTTTTCTGGAAAAACAAAGGGGTTTAGAAACATCAAGAAATTACTAGCTCACCTCGGCACATAGGAGTGCTGTTTATATGCCTATTCTCCATCCGAGTACAAGATTTAAACGCTCGTTTAAAAAACAACCAGCGCACATTCAGGATGACTTAGCTGCTAAAGCAGTAATATTTCAGAAACAACCATTCCATGCCTTGCTTCACACCCATAAACTAAGCGGTGGTCTTGGCGAATACTACGCATTTTATCTCTAAGATGGCTATCGTGTACTTTTTGATTTTATAGAACGTGATGTCATTCTCTTAATAAATATAGGAAGTCATGATGATTACAAAAAGTGGTCAAAAGAGAAATAGTACACAATGAGAAAACCAAAATTTGCAAGTAAAAAATCAAGAAGTTCTACAGGGTGGTGGAAACATGCGAAGAGTCACGGCAAAAGACGAGTAAATAAAAGTGAACGGCAGGGGGCGCAACGGGAACTTAAAAGCAAATAACCTTATTAAGAGCAATATAAGGTAACCCGGTTACCTTATTATATTGGAGTTTCTGGAATTAGGTCTTCAACCCTTGCGGATATAAGGAAGCAAGGAATTGCTTGTGTGGAATAGACTTCGAGAATTTCTAATTTTTTATTGTAGTAATTCCAAAGAACATAATATTCCAACCAACGCGCCTGCAAACTCTTTCTTTTTTAGCTCTTGATTTGGAACTAAAGCATTAAAATCTAAGATATAGGTATTATCTAGACTTGGAATTTGAAAATTAATCCAATAATTATTTGGATTAGTGTCTCCTCCTGGCGACTCTACGACTTGCAAACTTTTTTGTCCTTTTATATATATAAAACCTATAACTTTTGGTGGTATTTCCGCCTTAGACATTGCGTCATAAAAACGCTGAATAGTTTGTCCAGCATTTTTTGATGCATTGCCCATTCGCCTAATTCCTATAACCCCTTCATTTTCAACGTCTGGTAAATCACTTTCATTATAAATAATAAGGTCTATAATATTAGCCTGCTCAGTGCTATTTTTTGTTATCCAATTCTTTGGGTAATGGAATTGAAAATCCTCTCCAAAATTTTGATATGTTGGCCAACCCGCAGTAGTTACGCAATCACCTTCCCCTGATATATTTGAAGATAAATTCAATTTCTTAAGTAAATCAATATTTTGTGATTGAAAATTTTTTGGATTATTAAAATAATAAACTCCAAGACTCCCACCTATCGCAACAACCAAAACAATAATTCCAATTACCGCAATTGATGCAAATCCTTTATTTTTATTCATAAATTAATTGTAACATACCAACATATAAGGTAGTCCGATTACCTTATGTTGATTAAGATAGGATAAAAGGAATCGGTTCTTCAACGCTTGTCAATATTAAAAAGGAAGGCGTGGCTTGTATTTATAAAGAATACATCCAAGCAATAGAAACAAATTTTTAAGGTTGGATCGTTATGCTTTGAATAGATTTTTCACTTTTTTCGAAGCCATTATCGACAATTAGTTCAAAGCTAATCATTTCGTCACTTGTTACTTTTGGAACAATAAAGGTTGTTTTTACTTTATTGGGATTTAATAGGTCGACTTTAGGACCCTGTAATTGTCGCCATGAATATGTAAGTTTTCTATCAAGCGGGTCTTTACTATTTGTGCCATCCAATGTTATTAATGCACCAAAATGAAGTGGTCCCGCAATAAAACTGATGTTAGCGATAGGCGGATTTATAGGCCTTATTTTCTCATCCACTATACCATCCCCGTTATTATCAATATTCAGCATTGACTCCGAAGTGAGCTCACCTAACTTCATAGAAATTAAACCACCAGCTGGTACTTCCTTTTGGGAATATGTATACTCTAGCCTATAAATCGGATGAGTTAAGTATTGCGTTAAACGTAATACAAATTTAGTACTCTTATTAACCTTAATTATTAAGTTTGTCGGAATCACAGTTCCTGTAATCGAGTATGTATTCATTAAAGTTTTGCTATAGGGTGAGAATAATCTCTGCGAATTTGGAATTAATTTATTCTGCGCCATTGCCTCATCAGATATATCTCCAGCCTCTCGTCCCAATCCATCATATAGCGTCATAGAAATATCTTCAGCAGAAAACTCTAGATTAACTTCGAGGTCCGTATTCTCTTGAGTCTTATAATAATGCGACATGGTTGTTGAGGGTTTCGGGGTATTTAAAGTTGTTGAAAATGAATTTGGATTAATAGTTGGCGATAGCGACGGCGAAACAATTGAAATTAGTTCATTTTTTTTATTTAAATTCTTAAAATAATACAACCCAAAACTTCCACCTATCGCAAACACTAGGGCAACAAAAGCAATTAACACAAATGACGCAAATCCTTTATTGTTTAGCATGTGTTTATTATATCATATGACTACAAATCAATCATCGCCACCATGACTAGGCGCAATAATTTTATGGCAACTCTCGGAGGTCGCAAAAGCTTGGCTCCGCCGTTGAGGCGGATTTTGCGACCGAGAGTGTAGCGTGGCGAGGTGCCGCTGGAGCACCGAGACCACCGGTGCCACAAAATCATCGCGACTAGTCATATTCTAATTAATAATTCTCTATTAATACCATTACATATAATTATTTCGAGATGCATGGTAAAATGTTTGTATGAAGAAATCATTTTTCTTAGTCATCTTAGATGGTTTTGGTATTGGCCCAGAAGCGCCTAGCAATGCTATTTTTATGGCTAAGCCAAAAATCTTAAATTTCATCAAAAGTCATTATCCAGCAGGAACTGTCCAGGCTTCTAGCATTGCAGTTGGTATGCCGTGGAACGAAGAGGGCAACAGCGAAGTGGGCCACCTTACGATTGGCGCGGGAAGAGTTATTTATCAACACTATCCTCGCATTTCTATTTCAATTAGAAATGGCGAATTCTTTAATAATCCCACACTTAAAGCCGCGGCCGAACATGTTAGAAAAAATAAATCTGCTTTAAATTTTGTTGGCTTACTTACAACAGGAACAGTGCACGCCGCCTTTGAACACTTAGAGGCGCTACTGCAATTTGCTGAAAAAGAAAAAATAGATCGCGTTAACTTACATCTATTCTCCGACGGTAAAGATGGCACACCAAAATCTGTTCTACAATTTATCAAGAAAGTGCCAATGGAAAAAATAGCGAGTCTTGGCGGAAGGTTTTATGCAATGGACAGAGACGGCCACTGGGAGAGAACCGAGAGGGCCTATAAAGCCATAACTGGCCAAGGCGAATTATTAAGCAACGCTGAAGATGCACTCAAAGCCTATTTTGAAAAAGATAAATACGGTGAAGATCTTATAGAACCAATGGTGGTTGGTGAAAAAAATAATGGGATAAAAGATAATGATGCGGTTATTTTCTTCAACTTTAGGGAGGATAGTATGCGACAACTCGTTACATCTTTTATTGATAAAAGCTTCAAAAAATTTAAAACTCTTCCACTTAAGAATGTCTATTTTGCATCAATGACTAAATATTCAGATAAATTTGGAATCCCAATAATATCTTCATCGGAAATAGTAGAAAATCCTCTAGGAAAAGCTATTTCTGACGCAGGTAAATCTCAACTTCGAATTGCTGAAACGGAAAAATATGCTCACGTAACATACTTTATAAACGGCTACCGCGAAATCCCTTTTGAAAACGAGTATAGAATTCTGGTTCACAGCAAAAATGTATTAAGTCACGCAGATCATCCAGAAATGATGGCGAAAGAAATAACCGCTAAAGCAATCGGAGCGATGGAGGAAGGTATATATGATATTATTATAATAAATTATGCCAATGCTGACATGATAGCCCACACAGGAAATTTTGAAGCTGGAGTAAAAGCAATTCAGGCATTAGATGTCGCCCTCGGAAACCTTGTAAGAGCGGCGCTAGAAAATGGCTCTACTCTTCTTATAACTGCAGATCATGGGAATGCTGAACAAATGGTAGACCCTCAAACTGGCACGCCTGAGTCTAAACATAACGAAAGCCCTGTGCCAGTATATGTAGTATCCAAGCATCTTGAGCGCGTTAAAAGCGAAAGTGATATAATTCAATGTGAGAGAACAACCATAGGAATCCTCTCCGATATTGCGCCAACAGTACTAGAACTTATGGATATCAAAAAACCAGCAAATATGACTGGGCAAAGCCTACTACCTTATTTAATTTGAACAGAACTCAAAACAAGTATAATTAATTTACAATCATCAATTTACAATTTTCATTTAATGCCTCAATTATCAATTTATGAATGTTTGAAAATCAGTTTTTTGTTGTAAATTAAATGTAAATTGAGCATTGAAAATTTTGTTTAGAGTTTAGATATTAGAATTTAGAGTTTAATAAAATATGCGTCTCATCGGTCTATTTATTTTTGGAGTAATGTCAAACATAGTGGCCTTTTTAACTGCAAATTATTTTTTAGCGCCAAACTTTATTATTTCATTAGATTTTGTAGACCTAATAATAGCAGGGAGTATTTTTGCAGTTTTGAATATGATAATAAGGCCTATTGTAAAACTAATTCTTGGCCCTATAATATTTCTCACCCTAGGACTCGGCATTATCTTGGTTAACGCTCTAATGCTTCGTTTGCTTGACATTTTATATGGAGGTATTACAATACAAGATACTATAACTCTCATCTATGCGACGCTTATTGTTACCGCAGTAAACCTTGTAATATATCTTGCTCATAGATCCATAACCAAGGAAGAGTGAAGCATTCCAACACTTTACAAAAAATGACTTTATATAATGAGGATGCGAAATCCCGCACCAAACCCGATCAAGCGTAATAAAAATACATCTCTTATAATTCAGATAAATTTAACTAAATTCCCCATTCCAAAACTTAGGGTTTTGGTGCGTGGATAAAGCATCCTATGCAAATTCTTTCAATTGTTCAATTAATAATAGCAATAGCCATTATCATACTTATTCTACTCCAAGAAAGAAGCTCGGGTCTTTCGGGCGTCTTGGGTGGAGGCGAAAGTGGTGGATTTTACCAGACTAGAAGAGGTCTTGAGAAATTAATATTTCGTGGAACAATAGTGCTTGTTATATTATTTCTTATACTTTCAGTAGTAAATCTTATAGTCTAATAAAAAAGTGCTTTTTAGTTTTTCTTATTCTGTGTAGCGGAATTTTACCAGAAATAATGCAGTCTTATTTTATCGTATTATTTTGGGATAATACCGCAATAACACCGTTTCCTTAGTTTGATACGTAATATTTTCAAAATTTTTTTATCGCTTACAAAATTAGAAAAGCTCATCATAATCGGAGCAGGGTTGGTTTTTGTTTGTGCTGGCATTGTTTATGGAATGATATTAATATCACAAAAAACAACTGTCATCCCTTCTTATGGTGGCACTTATCGCGAGGGAATGGTTGAGCAGCCAGTATTTATAAATCCGGTACTTGCCTCAAGCGATGTCGACCAAGATATTATAAATTTAGTTTACAGCAATCTTTATGATTTATCAGACAACATTAAACTTGCAGAAAATAAACTTACTTGGAACATTCGTCTAAAGGATAATATTTATTGGCACGACGGCAAAAAACTTACCGCAGACGATGTTATATTTACCATTTCTACAATTCACGATAGAGAATCGCGCTCGCCGCTTAGCGTAACTTGGAATGGAGTCAACGCAGAACGTATGAGTGAACTTGAAATTAAATTAACCACGGGAGCTCCTTATGTTTTCTTTGAAGATAATTTAAGAAAGCTAAACATCCTACCTAAACATATTTTTGGAGATGTACCGCTAACAAATTGGCGATCTTCTGCATTTAATCTTGAACCAATAGGAAGCGGCCCATTCAAATACGTTTCATACAAACAAGAAAAAAATGGATTTATTTCAAGCTACACACTAGAGCGCAATGAGCAATATTTTGGGCAAAAACCATATTTAGATGGGATAGAGCTTTCGTTCTTTAAAACAGAAGAGGGTGCTATTGCGGCATTTAATATGGCTAAAATTGATGGGCTAAGTAATGTTAACCAAACAGATCTAAATAAAATAACTCGTTTCAATACTATCCATGAACTGCGTATGCCAAATTATTACGCTATCTTTTTAAATCAGAGCACTAATCCAATATTAAAAAATGATAATGTTCGTTCTGCGCTAAATTCTTCTATACCAAGAGACGAACTGATAAGCAAAATATTTAATGGACACGCATCCGTCGTTACTGGTCCTCTGCCTTACGTTGGAGTATTCTCGCCCGATCAAGAAGTTTCGCCAACATACGATATAGAAAAGGCAATTAAACTATTAGACGACAGTGGCGTTAAAGCAGGTGAAGATGGCAGTCGAGGAAAAATAACACTAGTGGTTCCTAATATTCCATATCTTGTTGCAACAGGAGAAATTGTAAAGCAAAATTGGGAAAGGCTGGGATTTACAATTGAAGTAGTCGTTATTGAACCGGCTCTTATAAATTCTGAAGTAATACGAACAAGAAATTATGACGCTCTTCTTTTTGGAAATGCTCTTGCAAGAAATCCGGATATAATTTCATTCTGGCACTCTAGAGAGCGTTTTTTTCCAGGACTTAATTTAAGTCTTTACAATAACAAAGCGGCAGATTCTATTTTAGAATCAATAAGACAGGATTTTAATGAAAAGGATCGCATGCGCGACTTGGCATCACTGCAATCTCTTATTATAGAAGATACCCCAGCAATATTTCTTTATTCACCAAATTATATAATTGTTACTGGCACAAAAATACAAGGGATAAATGAGTTGATTATTAGTAATCCGTCAGAACGTTTTGCGAATATTGAATTCTGGTATATGAAAACAAAAAGAGTCTGGGGCAATAGCGCGGCAAAAACAGCCACATCAACAGAATCTAGTTCTCCAAAATTAAAACAGGAGGAACAAACTATAACAGATAAAATAAATGCCGGGCTAAAAGATATGATAGTTACAAGCACCCCTAAAACAAAGTAATTAGAGCAGCTGGTGAAATTGGTCAGGCATTCCTCATTTATGCCGCGGTGGCGAAACTGGCAGACGCGCACGGTTCAGGACCGTGAATCCGCAAGGATATGTGGGTTCAAATCCCACCCGTGGCACAAAATTATTATTAATATTAATTAACAGATCTTATTTTTTTAATTCACTCTTCAAAAAGCGTAGAAAATAATAAGATCAAAGTCGTAAATGGAAATAAAAAAACAAAGCACAAGAAGAGCACCGCCTCGGAAACATATTCCCACACCTCCAATCCGAAGTAGCGGCAGAAGTGAGGGACCAGCCAGGCCAATTAAGTCTACTGTTCCAAGTGATGGTCGAGGTGGTCGGCCAAATTCAAGAGGCCAAAGACCACCACGATTTACTCGTAATACCGAGGGCAAAGTTAGAAATCCCGTTTTTCGAGCACCAGGGAGAAAATTCGTCCCACAACCAACATCAATGCATGGCATTATTAAGGGCGATAATGGAGACATACTTCGCTATATCCCACTCGGTGGACTAGAAGAAGTTGGTCGCAATATGTGTCTATTTGAGTACAAGGACGAAATAATAATTGTAGACATGGGCATTCAATTCCCAGAAGAAGAAACTCCAGGTATCGATTTCATTCTTCCTAACATAGAATACCTCGTACCTAAGGCAAAAAATATTAGAGCGGTAATATTAACTCACGGGCACTTAGACCACATAGGGGCAATACCTTACCTTATAGAAAAACTCGGCAACCCACCAATTTACACAACGGATCTTACTGCCGAGATGGCAAAGAGGAGGCAGCAAGAATTTCCAAACGCGCATAAGCTAGATATAAATCTCATTAAAAATCGAGACAAAGTAAACGTTGGTAAATATTTTGATTTAGAATTTTTTGGCGTAGCTCACACAATTCCAGAAACTATGGGTGTAGTAATAAAAACTCCAGCAGGAAATGTTGTTCATTTTGCTGATTTTAGAATTGAGTATAATGACGAAGGTGAGCCTCAAGGTTTAGACGAATACGAACGTATAGGAAAATTGGGTATTCATTCTTTTTTGATAGACAGCACTAATTCACAAAAAGCGGGGGTTTCTGTCTCAGAAAATATAGTGCAGAAAAATTTAGAAGAACTGTTCAGTAAAGCCGAAGGGAGAATAATTGTAGGTACATTTTCTTCTATGATTACCCGCATTGCCGAAATGATCGAAATCGCGCATCGCCTCGGTCGAGTAGTTGCAATCTCTGGTAGGTCAATGCAAGAGAACCTACAAATTGCGCAAAACTTAGGTTATGTTAAACCACCACAAGATACTCTTATATCTTTACATGAACTCCACAAGTATCGAGATAATAAAATAGTTATTCTTTCAACTGGAGCTCAAGGAGAATCAAACGCAAGCTTAATGAGAGTTATTATGGGCGAACATCGCCAAATTCAAATTAAACAGGGAGATACTGTTGTGCTTTCCTCGTCTGTTATTCCAGGAAACGAGCGGAGTGTACAAAACTTAAGAGACAATCTAGCGCGCCAAGGAGCTGTAGTTTATACATCGGGCTTAATAGATATCCACGCTTCCGGCCACGCTCCACAGGGAGATTTAAAGCTTGTAATGAAAACTATTAATCCAAAATTTGTAATTCCCGTGCATGGATATTACTTTATGCGTTCGTTAACTGGAATACTTGCACAAGAAATCGGAATTCCAAAAGAAAATGTGGCGATGCTAGATAATGGCCAAGTTGCGGAACTAACTCCAGGAAAAATACGAATAAGTACCGAACAAGTTCCTGCTTATTACGTAATGGTGGATGGCTTGGGGATTGGAGATGTTGGTGAAGTCGTGCTTCGCGACCGCAAGATGCTTGCGGCAGAAGGTATGGTTGTAGTAATTGCGACAATAGACAAACACACTGGTCGCATTCTAAAAAATCCAGATATTATTTCTCGTGGATTTATATACCTTAAAGATAATGCCGAAATGTTAGACGAAATCCGAAAACGCATTCGCGCCATGGTTGGCAAAATTAATCCCCAACACATCGAAGCCGACTATCTAAAATCAATGATTCGCGACCAAATCGGCCAGTTCCTTTTCACCAAAACCCACCGCCGCCCGATGATATTGCCAGTGGTAATAGAGGTCTAATATATCGTAACCCGGTTACGATATATTAGCTTTTAGCTGATAGCAGGACATCCGATGTCTCCGTCATCGGGTAATCCAAATATTGATATTTCTCTGTCCCAAGGTTACCCAATGACACAATATTAGTTTTTTAAATTGAGATGTATTTTTTTTGACATCCGACTACCCAAATATTGACGTGTTTTGTCTTTGGTAGTCGGATGTCGTAAATATTGGACTTCCCTCAAAAAATATCGTAACCGGGTTACGATATTTTTTTATCTTTTCACCGACTAAAAGCTTATTGTTTAATAAGTTTGCCACTCACAAACTTATACGTTTCTTTTTTGGGTGTATAACCCATCGCGCCATCGATTTGCACTACAACAATATCTTTATTTACAGAAACAACCAATCCATTATTTTTGCCAAAACTTATAGTATTAATAACTTTTGCAACACTATTCACATTTTTAAAGACATAAAGTACACCCCCGCTAGAAGCAGCAACTACTCTAGCAGGCACAAGCACTTCATTTATACCGTCACCATCCAAGTCTGAAAAAATAAATTCATTGTTCTTTTCAGATAGAGAAGCATTGGGAGAGCAGGTCTCTTTGCCTTCCTTGTACCTGGCTAATTCCCATTTCTGATATTCATCCATATTCCATGAAATCTGGCCATTCTTAAACTGAATACCACATTGATCAAATCCATTTAAAACCTGTTCTTTTGTTAGTTGTGCGCCAGCGCCTTCATTTACCCTAAGCGTTGCAAGCACCCTCTCAATACTTTCTCCCACTGCAGCGATATCAATAATTAAACTCGGAGATTTAGTGATAAAAACGTATCTAATTGGTGCACCAGTACTAGGTATTTGCAAGACATATGCGGTGACACCAGCCAAAATTTTTTCGCTATCTTTTTTATAAATATCAGTTTTGCTAACTTCTGCCCACCATTCCTTGAGCGTGAGCCCGCCTTGATTTGGCGCATACGAAAACTTAAATATCTCAGTTGATAGACCATCGATGCCTTTTTTAGGAGTTATAAAAGTGACTTCTGTTCTTACTCCAACTTTCTTTGTTTCGAGCTGCCATTCATTAGGGTATTTAAATTGTATTCCAGCCGCTGAATACATTTTCCAATTTGCAGTCTCATCTCCTGATACCCCCTGCAAATTCGGCGAACTAGTTGGCGTTGGAGTTGATACAATTTCAGTTGCTGGCTTCCTCACCCAAGTTACATACCCAAGCGCTCCAGCCAAAGCTACGACCAAAACTATTAATAATATATTTGCAAAGCCTTGCTTGCCATAAGCTTGTCGAATGATATTTTTCATAATAATGCGAATGTTACGAATATACTGACGAATGTAACGAATAGAAAACTAATTCGTATCATTCATTATAAAATTCGTATAATTCGTTTCATATTTATTTTTTCGACTTATTTATTTTATTATTTTTTTACCCTCCTAAGTTTTGTCTTGCCCACCAAAGTTTTATAGAATAAAATTTAGGCGGGTGAACAAAATTTGGGAGGGTGAATTTTAAATTTGACATTTAAGATACCTTAATAATACCCCCCCTCACGCTTTGGCAATGTGTATAACCAGGTAGTGAAAATGCGAGCGTATTTTATAGTTATCACACTAAAATATTAACGACTTTAACACTTATGTCTATCATACTTAACCAAAATATATTCCAAAACTCGCATTTCTACTACCTGGATAAGTTCTATCAACTTAATACATTCAATCCAAGTAGAGTTAAATTCGATTTTTCAACAAAAATATGTATACTATATATATGACATGGGACTATACTAAAACTGAATATGAAAAACAGGCAAAAGCTGACCCTAAATGGCATTTGGAGCGGCTTATTAACTATGGTTTGAATGGAGAAAAAATACCCCGCCTTTTGCTTGAAAAACATCTAAATGAATTAAAAATTCCGGAAAACAGGCGTGCTTTTTTAGAGCTACTCTTATGGAACAAAAAATCTTAAAAGACTGGCAGGAATCAGTTTTGCGGTTGCTTGCCAAAGAAAAAGACTTTCAGAATTTTTATTTAAGTGGTGGCACAGCTCTCGCGGCTTATTATGAATATCATCGTATTTCTGATGATCTTGATTTTTTTTCATTTGAAGCCATTGATTCAACTTTTATTCACGCTATTGCTAGTAAAATTAAAGATATTTTAAACGCAAAAGAGATGCGCTTTTCTCGTCTCTACGATAGAAATCAATTTTTCTATTTGATGCAAGATGGAGACAATGAGGCAAAAATTGAATTTTCAAAATATCCATTTAAACAACTGAAACCAACGATTAATTTTGACGGTATAACTGTTGACAGCGAATATGATCTTGCGGTAAATAAACTAGCCGCTCTTCTTGATAGATTTGATCCTAAAGATTTCGTGGACATGTATTTTTTGCTTCAAAAATACTCACTTGCTGAAATTCGCGAAGGATATGAAAAGAAGTTTGGCACTAAAACCGATCCAATATTTCTAGGCAGTGAATTAAATAAGGCGAGCCGCATTGAAGCCCTGCCAAAAATGATAAAAAAACTTAATGTAGATGAACTTAAAACTTTCTTTATAGATTTGTCTACAAAACTAAAACCAGAAATTCTGGAATAAGAAATCTAGGGTGCAGAGTATAGCCAATAGTTTATAGTTTATAGTGAGTAGTACGACATCCGACTACTTCCGTGAAGTCCGATGTTCCCTGAAGTCGGATAACCCAAATATTGAAGTTTTTTCTTGCAGTAGGTTATCCGACTTCATAACATTAAGTTCCATCGTCATTTTCCCGGACATTGGACTTCATAATATTTATTTCCAAAATTCCTCCTTGTTTTCCCGTCGTCGGATGACATAATATTAAGTTCCCTTCAAAAATATATCGTAACCGGGTTACGATATATTTGCAAATAAGCATTATATATTATATGATCCAAAAAGAACCTAGCAAGAAGGGGGTAAATACATGATACTCTTTCTCCGTCGCGCTCGCCGTCTTTTTTGGAGAAATTTTGGAAATGTAGGAGAGGGTCCTAGGGGTGAATGTCTTGAGTATTATTCCAATCCAGAGCCAAACTTTGAAAAAATGAAGCGAAAATACGACAAAGCATCTGATAAATTCAAACATAATCTGCGCGTCCGAAAAAGAACATAATTAACTTATGCTTTGGATAAAATGGACTTTTATTAGTTCTAAGCCAAACCCAAGCTCTCACTTTTTAAAGTGAGGGTTTTTTATATTACAACAAAAAGATTAAATTCCTACCTTGCTACAATAACCAGTTTTAAGTTCATTGCTTAATGCCACACTATAATCAAAAGTTTTTGTTTTGGAATTCCACTGATAAGCGCTAACACTACATTTATCTAATTTGCCCGTATAAGTATTTTTATTCCAACTTCCAGAATATACTACAGTCTATGAATTTAGATTCTAAGCGCATAGGAGTGGAGCTTCTAAGGCAGCAATCATTAATTTACTTGAATGCGTATTTCCTTCACGCCATTGACTTCGTGTGTTTCTCTCGGTGCTTCACACATCATCATCAAATCTAACTTATAATCTCCAGCGAGATTAAAAAGGGGAAGTAATTGACTTCCAAAAGTAAAAATATCTTTGTCGCCTGGTTTAAGTGGTTTATCCATAGCACGTAAAATATGGGCTTGGCTCCCACCAAGATACTCGCTCTTCCCTGCAATAGTTCTTGTAATATCAGCTTGAAAGTAAATTTCTAGACATCCAATAGTTCCGATATTCTTATAATCAAACGAAATAGAAAATGGGCTATTGATATTAACGCTTTGAGGAAAAATGAAATTTTCAGTCATAATATCCGGACGCATCTCCGGTTTCATACAGCTCCATTCTTCTCCAGCCTTGTTTTCACGACGCGACCCAGTTCCACCAGTGACAACTTCTCCTATATTGGCATCTGTTCCAGCCCCCTCACCACTACTCGAATAAGTTGGCAACTGAATACCGCACTCACACGTGATAGATATGTCTTCTTTTAAACCATCTTTATTTAGAGCGGTCTTAAGAAGTTCTTTCTTATTAAAACAATTTTCTGCTCCATTGACGGTGGCGGGTAAATCGGTATTCATAGTAGGCGCGCCACTACTCGAAGGTTGTGCCGAGCCCGGAGCCGAATCTCTTGTTTGAGCTGGCACATTTTTTATAGACGCCGCCTCTCCCGCCTTTAATCCTGTGAATCCACTAAAAAAAGAACATTGATCGTCTGATGTACAAGCGAAATAACTATCGATGACACTTGGTTGAGACACGATCGTATCCTCACATTCTGTTCCTGGGAGACAGATAGCGGAACTGCGTGTAGTAATTTTATCGGACCCTTTCTGTTCAGGAGGGATTGACACCCAAGTTATTTTTTCATAATTTGACGACTGCGTCTGCCAAGTATCGGTAAATATTTTTAGCTTATTAAATAAAATAAAATATCCTGCAATCCCAGCCAATGCGACAACCAAAACAATTAATAATATATTTGCAAAGCCTTTATTTTTCATAAATTTTAATAATAATGCGAATGTTACAAATATACTAACGAATGCAACAAATAGAAAATTAATTCGTGTTATTCATTATAAAATTCGTATAATTCGTTTTATATTTATTTTTTCGACTTATTTATTTTATTAATTTAAAAAGATTTGAGATTTTATTTTTGAGATTTAAGATATCCTAATAATACCCCCCCCCCGAACCATTTCGACACTGTGGATAACTAATACCAAAACCCAATATTACGACATCCGACTACCAAGACGCAAAGTAAACAATATTTGGGTAGTCGGATATCCTGGAGCTCACCTCAATGCCAAGTAGTGAATAGATCGCATTTCGGCTTCATATCAAATTATTCTATTGCTTGTGTATAGCGCTGGTGCGGGGCAAGCTCCATTTGACAACGTACACCTATTGTATATACTTCAGGCATATGACTAAAACTACTATAAATATAAAGGCTGACAAAGAGGTGAAGGAACAGGCGCAAAAAGTGGCCGCAAATTTAGGTATGCCGCTCTCTACAGTTATAAACGCCTACCTAAAACAGCTCATTCGCACTAAAGAAGTCCACTTTTTTGTGGAAGGTGAACTAAAGCCATCGGTTAAAAAACGCTTTGCTAAACTTCGCAAGGATGTAATAATGGGCAAAAATCTCTCCCCTGCTTTTGATAATGCTGAAGATGCAATCAATTGGCTTAATACGAAATGAGAATAGAATTCCACAGAACTTTCAAGAGGCGGCATAAGAAAATTCCGCTAAAAATACGCAGCCAGTTTGAAGAACGACTGCGTATTTTTGAAAGAGATTCGTGGAGTCCGCTCCTGAATAATCATGAACTTACTGGAGACAGAGATGGTGAGTGGAGTATCAACGTTACAGGAGATTGGCGAGCTATTTATATGTGGCGAGACGAGGAAACAATAGTTTTTATTGATATTGATACGCACAGCGAACTTTATAAATAATCCGTAATCAGATTGGTCAGTACTTGTTTACTAAAACACATAGACGACAAAAAATATCGTAACCCGGTTACGATATTTATAATCTTATAAATGAACCAACGATTTTTTTGCAAAAAAACCTAAATATGATATTATAAAAATATATGAAACAAAATTTTACAGCAATATATAAAAAACAGG
>JAUXUB010000075.1 GCA_030680955.1 bacterium
AGTCTCTTGTGCTCTCTCATAGGAAGGTTTGTCCTTGTACCAAAAAGCAAAGAGATCTTTGTCTTCCGGATACAAGGAAACTTTACCTTCAGCTTCTAAAAGAAAACTAAGATGACTCGGCTGCATCAATAGACCAAATTCATTTTTAAAAACCGAAAGAATCGCACTCTCTCGTGCGACTCCCTCTTCACTTTCTATGTGTTTATGGGCTGATGCAAGGATTGATTTAGTGACAGAAGACTCACCAATTTTACGTCTAACTTCAGAAAGAGCTCCTGCTTCAATTTGCCTAATTCGCTCTCTAGTTATCCCATAAGACTCCCCAAGCTCTGCAAGCGTAAGTCCTTCTTTGGATTTTTGGTCAAGACAAAAACGCTTGGTGAGTACATCCTTTTGCCTTGGATTTAGACCAGATGTTAATTCTTTAACGATTGTTGATAAAGTAACCATAGATTTATTAATTATTTTGTATTTCTACAGGATAATTAATGCTTTAATCTCTAACCTATATTACCTAGAAGTATAATATAAAGCTTAATTCCTGTCAACTCCCCACACATAATTGGCTTATGTGTGGGGTTGACCAATCCGCCACGAATTCAAATATTTCTATTTTGCACCTTTTTTCTTCTGTCTTTGCGAGGGTCACCCCGAAGCAATCTAGGTATTGGATTGCTTCGCTTCGCTCGCAATGACGGGAAGAATTACTTTAGTGCATGATGCAGTTCAAACTTGAATGTAGGACCTAAATACTTATGTGTGGGGTTGACCCAGCTATAATTCGATTAGTTTGTGGTTAATATTTACCTTTTTATCTACCCTTTTTACTTAAATCGTGCCATAGGGTAAGAAGTGGGCTTGCCACGAAAATTGAAGAATAAGTCCCAGAAGTTACGCCAACCAAAAGTATCAAGACAAAGTTAGTAAGTGTTACTGGCCCAAAAAGAAGCAAAGCAACAAGTACAACAATTAATGTAAGAGAGGTGTTTAGTGATCTAGCAAATGTTTCGTTTATGCTTGTATTTACTATCGCACTAAAATTATATTTATCTTTAACGTTCCCCCCTCCTTTTTGCATGATGTGTGCTGGAGGATGAATTAAGTTTTCGCGAATTCTATCAAAAACTACAATTGTGTCGTGGACTGAAAAACCCATAATAACGAGTAGTGCTACGATAAAATTAGTGTCAATTTCCATTCCATGTGTCCGACCCAAAAAGGCAACGAGTCCTGCTGGTATTACAATATCGTGCAATAAAGATATAAGTGTAACTACTCCATATTTCCATGAAGAAACCGGGCGAGATGCTTTTCTAAAAGCAAAAGCAATATATGCAGATATACCTAAAAGCACAAAAACTAAAGCAAGCATTGAACTTTTTTGCAATTCTTTACCAATAGTAGGGCCGATAGATTGAAAAGATAATTCTTTTACTCCGGGAAATTCTTGGATTAACTGTTTTATATACGACTGATGATTATCCTCTGAAATTGCTTCTAATCTAATTAAAAAATCATCTTGAGAACCGCTAATGACAGTAACATTTGAACTTAATTTATCACGAAAAAAAGTTTCAAGATTTTGCGGAGTTACATTTCCTGGAATTTCAAGATTCAAAAGTGTGCCTCCCTGAAAATCTATACCCTGTTTAAACCCAAAAAAGAGAACAGGAAATAAACTAAGCGTCATTAACGCTCCGGATATAAAAAGAAATATTTTTCTGTTTCCGATGATATTCATCCCGTTAGAAATAGGACGCGGACGCGAAAAGCGTTTTACGTGCCATTATGCTATATATAAATAATATTTTTTTGTATTCTTCATAACATTTATTACGCGTCCGCTATTTCTAACGGGATTCATAATAAAAAAGCAAAATGTAAATATTAAAAATCAAAATTACAATGTAAAATCATAAAATAGTCGAATTTGATAAGATGCGAAATTCATATATAAAACCGATTTTTAAATTTATTTTTAAATTTTGCGTTGTCATTTTCCATTTTGATTTTTAAATTTTTCATTTCCAACAAACAGACGAAGCATTGTTCTGGTTACCACTATTGCTGAAAACATACTAACTAACACACCGAGAAGTAGCGTCAAAGCAAACCCTTTAACGAAACTAGAAGTAAAAAAATATAATATTACAGTAGAAATAATTGTAGAAATATTAGAATCTCTAATAGAAGGCCAAGCTCGCAAGAAGCCATACTCAATAGCTGCAATTTTAGATAGCCCTCGTCCTAATTCTTCCTTTGTACGTTCAAATATTAAAATGTTCGCGTCTACTGCCATGCCAATAGATAAAATAAATCCGGCAACTCCTGCTAAAGTCATTGTAATTGGAATAAATTTAAATATCGCAAGCGTAAGGAGTAAATAAACGACGAGTGCGAGCGATGCATAAATTCCAAGTACCCTATAATACAACAACATAAAAATAACAACAGTTAAGGTTCCAAGAAGCCCCGCGTATAATGCACGATTTAGGGAATTTATTCCAAGTGTTGCATTTACTGTCTGCTGGCTAATAAGTTGGGCGGGAGCTGGTAGTGCTCCAGCTGATAGAAGCGAAGCAAGATTTTGTGCTTCTTCAAGTGTAAATTGACCGGTGATGACAGCATTACCACCAACTATCTTTTGATTTACTACTGGCGCAGAAATTAAATTTCCATCTAAGAATATAGCAATCGGTCGGCCTATATTTTCTCCAGTAATTTTTTCAAAAAGTGCTGAGCCTTCATTGTCAAAGGAAATAGCAATCTGTGCTTCGCCCAACTGGCCAAAATCTACTCTAGCACTCTTTAGCGATTTTCCTGTTAATCCAGTTTCAAGATAAGCAATCTTGGGGCTTGTATCAAGAGTGGAACTTACCGTGAGTCCACCCTTGTTTGGAGTTGCGGAAGGAGCTGGAACATCTACTTCTTGGACATTACGAAAATCTAAAAAAGCAGTTCTTCCTATTTGAGCAATAGCTTGATTTGCATCTTTAATACCCGCAATTTCTACTATTACCCTATATGAGTCCCCTTCTCGGGCGGTATAAACTTGTGGTTCTGAAACACCAAAAGTATTTACCCTTCTCTCTATAACATTTCTAAGCCCATCGTGGACTGCGCTGCGATCCTCTTTCGCAACTTTGGACATATCTATCTCATAAACAAGGTGACTTCCCCCTACCAAATCAAGACCAAGACGCCAAGGTCTAAAACTTGACCCATAGCCTTCGGGATAAATAAAATTAGCGGCTAGCCCTGCAACCAAGACAATACCGATAAAAATAAGCAAATTTCGTTTTTTATGTTTAGTCATCCCATTAGTTTCAAATGTTGAAAGATTAAAAAATATAATAGCAAATTTATATAAACTCTGCAACTTTTAATATAGGGTTATTCCGAAGCAATCTAGGCCTCCGTCATTGCGAGGGTTATCCCGAAGCAATCTATTTAATATTATAATAATTCGCTATATAAATCTTTCCATTCTGGGTTTTTGCTCTCAATCAACAATATTTTCTTTTTTCTAGATCCAGCCTTAATTTGTTTTTCTCGTTCAATTGCCCCAACCATAGACTCGCCAATTTCGTAATGAACCAATAAATGAACATTGTATTTTTCAGTAAAACTCTTGACTACATTTTTTTTGTGTTCATAAACTCTTCTTAGTAAATTACTCGTTACTCCGGTGTATAAAGTTCCATTCTTTTTGCTTGCTAAAATATATACGTATGATATTTTATTTTCCATTTTTTGATTATTTTGATTGGATTGCTTCGCTTTGCTCGCAATGACGAAGAGAGCACAAAATAGCTGACTCTTCTGTCTTTGCGAGGGTCATCCCGAAGCAATCCAAACACTAGATTGCCACGCTTCGCTCGCAATGACGGAAGAGATATATCTATCAGAATAGTCTTTAATGAACTACCTCGCGGCAAGCTGACGAGGAATTAATTCATTAAAATTACTTTCTATGAAATACAAAATATTTATATCCAAAAAAGTTGCAAGAAAAAGCCACAAGAGATGCAAAAACTGCGCTTACATTTGCAGCAAAAACAGACGGTAAATAATCAATAAATAACCTAAATAATATTGAGGCGGTAGAAACATTAATTATGAGTGCAATACCGCTTATCACAATAAATGGAAAGATTTCTTGATGGAATTTACCACTAGATTTAAAAGTCCAATATTTGTTCCAAAAAAAGCTATTAGTAGAAGCTCCCAAAAAGGAGATGGTCTTGGACATCATGAACCAAATAATCTCCCCGTCCCCAAAAAATAAAATTAAATTTAAGATTATGAAATCAACTGCGGTATTCGATATACCAATTCCAACAAACTTTAAAAATTGTGAGTTGATATACTTTATCATTTGTATTTACCTGTAAGCATCCTATATTTTACTTTTAAAATACTTATTAAAACATCTATATAATCGGAATAGTTAACTTTTGAATTTTCTTTATGCTCCCAAGTAACAGGAACTTCTTTTATTTTTAATCCATATTTATTTCCTAATGCTAGGATTTCTATATCAAAACCAAAGCGATTAAGAATAAGTTTAGGAAATAGGAATTCGGCAGAGCGTTTATTAAATAACTTAAAGCCGCACTGGGTGTCGTAAAGTTGTAATCCAAAAAGTAATCGCACAATTATATTTCCAAACTTTCCGAATAACTGACGATACCAAGACTGTGATCGTTTGACGCGTGAATCATTTAGCGCACGAGATCCTATTATTATGTCATATGATTCAAGAAGTGGTAATAGACGTTCTATTTCTTCTATAGGAGTTGAACCGTCGGCATCCATAAAAAGCCTAACATCGCCAATTGCAACCTCCATTCCATATTGCACAGCTGCGCCCTTCCCTTTATTTTGTTGGAGCTTTACTAATATAAGATTGGATAATGTTTTTATAATTTCTTGCACGACATCAACTGTTTTATCAGTTGAGCCATCGTCTACAACAATAATCTCATGGATTAAATGTTTATCTATTAAGTAACTGGAACATTTAAGAATCGTTTCTTTTATTCGTGTCGCTTCGTTATAAGCAGGAATAACAACAGAAAGGAGTTGTGGCATATACGTTAAGTATAATTCTACTAACACAAAAAACCAATAGTTTATAAAAAATAAGACACAGCGATAACACTTTTTAACTTCCTGATTTTAATATGGAAAACTGTCGCGCAGGCCTTGCGGGCAGATGCCCTGTCGCTTTATCACGCAGAACCGCCATCGACTTTTTTCCAGCGAAAAGTCATGGCTTGCTCTCATCCCGTCGGCTCCATTCAAAATGGAGACCAAGCCCGTCGGGATTCCGAGACATTCTGCTTCGATAAAGCGACAGGGCGAGCAAGGCCGAGCGCAAGCGCTATTTCCTCGCTGGGGAAATAGATAGCGTGTTTTCATATTAAAATCGGGAAGTTATAGAATAAAAGTGTTACTGTTGCGCTTATTTAGTATATAGTTTTGTTAAGCTTTAAGTTTTGACGTATAATTTAAGATGTTATAGAATATTGACTTGTCCGCGCCCATAGCTTAGTGGTAAAGCACCCGCCTTTTAAGCGGAGTATCCAGGTCCGATTCCTGGTGGGCGCACAACTTTGGAATATAGAATTTGGCAAGCTGGAATTTAGAAGCAACTAAACATAAAACAGTATCCTATTACCAGCAACGCAAAAGTCCATTAAAAACCAACAAAAGTTGGTTTTTTAATTTAGGTTGACTTTTTAAGTGTAATATGCTATAATTAGAGCAGTATTTAAGAGGTAAATTCCTCCCTCAATTGCAATCCCTTCGGGGATATTTTTGTTTAATAATACCATGTGTAGCGGCGACTTCAACTGCACTTTGGTAGTTCAATGATTTTCGATACTTGTGATTTAGAAAAGCAATAGTATCTTGTAG